>CANRLX010000044.1 GCA_947631615.1 uncultured Acetatifactor sp. | reverse complement strand
CCAACATCTGCTATTTTCAAGGTTCACTTGGGCCTTTTCTTTTTGACCTATTTTTTCATAAGTTACTTGACACTACCCTATTCCGGCTGTCCCGAAACCAGGATCGTCACACATCCGCCATAATTGCACATGATGCTGCACCTGCGTAGCAGAACCTGTTTCCCGTTAATAAAGACCTTTTCATGTCCTTCCAGCCACTCTCCGTTTGCAGGAAATTCCGCTATACACTCTCCCACAAAATCGGATCTCAGACTTGTCAGCCTTTCTTCTTCTTTCTCCTTTTCTTCTTTCTCAATTTCTTCTTCCGACTTTTCCCCGTCACTTAGCTTTATCATATCCTTTGTACTAAATATGGTGTGCTTTGCGCCGAACTCCACCGCCGCAACTAACGCTTTCGCGGGCTTTGTAATTAAGCCGATGAGCTTGTCTCGCCAGTCTTTTTTTGATTCTATGATCGCATTGGTTTTTTCTATCTGTTCCTGCACGCCGGGATTCTCTCTGCTATGGCACCCGCCAAAGTTAATGATATTATGATTCAGGACCATGTCCTCCACCGTCATCTGTGGTTTTTGATGCGTCATCACCCCATGGGTTTCTCCCAGGGCCAGGTAACTTTCCCTCATCCCAAAAGGGCATTCGATCCTGGCGCAATGCACAACGTATGTCGTGTCCTCTTGACGGCTGTCCCGCAGTTCCTGCTTTTTTTTCTCAACTGCCTCCGCTGCCGCCTGCGCGTTGGACGCCGCTGATTCATACTCTTTTTTTGCGCTTTTCTCGGCAGCTTTGGCATCTGTCAGCTCCTGCCACGCCGCCTGCCATTCTTTTGCGCTTATTTTCCCGTTCATGTAATCCATTTCTGCCGCATTATATGCTTTACGAGCTGCCTCCGTCTGATTTTGGGCCTCCTCATAAGCGCTCTGCGCCGCATAAAAGGTTTCGTAGGCTCCACTCTGCACCTCTTCCAGCGATCTAAGGCTTTGAGACGGGACAACGTCTCCCTTCACAACCCCGCTGTTTTCCTGCGTATTGCCGGAATTCACCAACGCCATATGTTGGGCGCCTCCCACGGATTTTGGACTCAACCCTCCCATTTACCGCACCTCCACTTCCTCAAAACAGATCCCTATCGGTTTCCGCCGCAACAGACTTTCCGCCAAAGGCAGGCTGACAATCGGATCCTTCCGTTGATTTCCGTTCAACAAAAACAAGTTATGCCGCCCTACTGCCCCGGCATCCAGGACAAGGCGCTTTACCATTCCATTCGGATAATATTCTGTCCGGCTTCCCACTGCTTCCAGCTGATCCATCAGCGTATGCACATATCGATATTGCAGGGAGTTCTCCTTGTGGATCAGCACGACTTCCTGAAAAAAGAGCTCCGGCTCATAGGCTTCCAAAACATCCTTGAATCGTTTAGAAAACATGGTTACCGGATGCTGCAGAAAGTCCCATCGGGTTTCCCTGCCATCCCCTGCCAGATATATGGGTACAACATTGTCCAACTGACTGCTGTCCTCTTTGGAAAACAGATGGCGGCTGCCATTTATGTCAAAGTCACGATACTGAATAGCGCCCGGCAGGTTCCTGTCCTGTGTAATGAAAAAATACCTCATGCTTCTTCCTCCCTGTCCAGGCGGATCACCTGGAGCTGCTCTGCACTGATCTCCAAAAAGGGGACGCTTTTCGCCGGAAACACGGCGGCAGTGAGTTCTGCTCCTGCAAATGATGTCTGTTCAAACGTGCTCTCCCGAAAATCCGCTCCCCACAGGTTGCATCCCTCAAAGCTGCACCTCACAAGCCTGCTCCCCGGAAAACGGCTTCCCTCCATATTGCAGTTCTGAAATACCACATTTTGTATGGTGCTGTCCTCAAATGTAATAAAACGCATATCCAGATCCTTTATGATCCTATTTTCATAGACGCCCTTATACCAATAGCTGAACACCATTTTCTCCGGCTTGCGGGCGGCTTTTGATAGTTCGGTTCTCCAATAGCCGGGATCTTTCTCCACCCTGTCGGTCTGCAGCAGTATCTCTGACTGATCGCGGTATTCTCCCCACTTTAGTATCCAATAAGGCGATCGAACGACCGGCTCAAAGATGCCCTTCTTCTCCCAGTCCCGCAGACGATAACGAAGAATCTGACAGACCATGCTGTCGATCACGGTCAGTTCGTCAAAAAGTATGTTATGTATGTCATAGTCGTTGACAGACGCGCCGTATCCCCGATTTGCCTGAATCAGATCGTTCCAAAGTTCATCAAAGGGTGTAAACAGTTCCTTTGCATCCACATATACCTCCGCAGGCTCGTCATCCATGTACCAGCCGACATTAAGTCCATGAAGGTGGATCCGATAATTTCTGTTGAGCAGGTCTGTTCTCAACATGGAAAAATACATAAAACATACATACTCCTTTTCCTGCTTTTCCATTTGGCTGCCCAAAAGCTTCATGGCTTCCTTTACCAGAGTTTCCAAACCTTCCGCCTGCTCCAGGATGTGCTCTTCCATGCGGTTGCGGAATGCGGATATTCTTTCCGAAACCGCCTCTTTATAATTCTGCAAAGCCGTATCTCTGTCCATTTGTCTCTCCCTCAAATGTGCTAATCAAAGTTTACTTCCGTTCCCTGCAGGGTTACGTCTCCCTCGCTGGACATGATCCGTCCGCCGCTCAGGCTGTTCATAATGAACCCTTTCGATACGTGAATCATCACGCTTTCCTCTGCATGAAGCGCAATTTCCTCCTGCGCTGTTGCATTCACCTTGGACTGCGCCTGGATCTTGACCTTTCCGTCCGTCTGTATCGTTATTTCAGACAGCCCATTCCCACAGGAAAGCTTCATATAGTCCGGAGCCAGAGCCAGCTCCTGACCCGACTTTGTGCGAAGATAACGGCTATTCGGGTCGCTCATCCGATCCTCTTCATGGGGCTGGGCACTGTAATTGCTCACAGCGCTCAGGGCGATGGCCTCCGACTCATTCTTCGAAGGGAAATAGACCCGCACGTCATCTCCGATCTCCGGCATGCAATACCATCCGCTGCCATCGGAAGACGCTGACAACGTTGAATAAGGAAACCAGTACAGCGCCCGTTTTTTATTGTCGTTTCCGTCAATTTCCATCGCCACCTGTACTTTTGTGCCTGAGACCTTTACCACGCTACCGTTCAGGGCGACCCCGATCAGATGCATCGGGTAGACCGCAGACTTCGCCAGACCTTTTGCGCTCTGCACCTCATAAACTCCCTGCAACTCCTGATTGACAAAGGAATACCGACATGCATGAGCAACAAAGGAAACGCCCTGTATCTGAACCGTTCCAAAAATGCCCATATGCTGTTCCGACGCCACTTTATAACGGGTAAAATCTGCGGTATGCACTTCCCTGCCGTTTGCTTTCAGACCGTAATATCCAGCCATATCTTTCTCTATACCCAAAACATGGTAGGAACCTATTGACTCCAGAAGGCTGGGCACACCCGCATATAATTTCAGTCCGGGCCGTCTGCTGTCCGGAGTGAGCATGATGCCTGCCTGTGACAGCACCCTCTGCAAAAATTCCCAGTCCGTCTCCTCATACTGGACAATCAGACTCTTCAGTTCCCTCTCCTCCGCAGCATAATTCAGATCCGCCTCCTCATAACCCATCAATATTTCCCTTACCAAATTCTGAAAGGTCATCCCGGTATCCTGGAAAGAACGGGAATGTTTTTCTCTGTCCATCAGCCAACTACGGCTTTTCCCCTCAATCCGCAAGGTTTTCATCTGTCCATGCTCCGACACCTGAACATCCGTCAGGACGCCGGAAAACAGGAGCGTCTTTGCATTTTCTTCTCTCAATAACACTTCGAGGCTCTGACAATCCGGAATTTCAAATACAAAATCTTCCTGTGGCACAAGTGCACGGATCACCATTGTACTGTGTTCCCCTGCCCGGGATCGTATTTCGCAGTCCAACACTTCTGCCAGTTCTATTCCGACTATCTCTATATCATGCAAGCTGTACATAACATCCCTCCGCTAGTTATTCATGATCCTGACCGCATTGATTTCCACCGCTTTGTCAGTCACAGTGATGTTTCCTCCTGCATCATTCGTGAATTGTATCTGTGTGCCGGCTGTCACGCTCAGCGCTCCATCCGTAACAAAACTCACGGACTCTACTGCACTGATTTCAATATCTTCAAGGGTAGTTATCTGGGCATTTCCGTCATTTGTCAGAGTAATGAACCCTTTTTCTTCGCCAACGGCGAGCTGTATTCCTCCCTCAATAAACCGAACCGCCTTTCCGTCCGGTGTGGTGATGTCTTTTAAATCAGGATTGCCTATGGGACTGTCAGGTTCAGGTGCCGACTCTCCCTGAATGTTCGCAATGACATAGCCGTCCTTTTCGTCCGAAGTCGGAAAGAAAACCCTTATCCGGTCTCCTTTCTGAGGCATACAGTACCAGCCGCTGCCGTCCGGCGATGCCGCCACCGTAGAAAACGGAAAAAAGTTCTTTTTCTTGTACTCAGCCAGCACATCTGTTTCCAGCTGTACTTGAAGGCGATCCCGACTGACCGCCGTAGCTTCCCCGTTTATGGAGACGCCGCCAAGAGAAGGATTGTAGTATTTCGAGATCTGCAGCCCCTCCGGAAAATATAAAAAATATCTGCTGACAAATAGCCCCTGCCGGATAAACCTGTCAATTTTTCCAATGTATAATTCTTTTCCCTTATATAGAACCTTTTCTCCTAAAGGAAGAATGTCATAGGCATCCACCTGGTAACAGACCTGCCCTTTCAATCCCCTGTCCGCCTCTCTGGGAGCGGTATTACGGCGCAAAACGCAGGGCAGGTGATCCCAGTCCGCATTCTCCTCCGCATCCATTAACCCCACCCGCAGATAGATGCCCGGTTCATTACCCGCACCATATGCGCTGACGCCATATGCCGAAAGGATTCTGTTTAAAAATGCCCAATCCGTTTCCTGATACTGCACTGCGATCTGCCCCAATTCCTTATCCTCTATGGAAAATAGAACCTGACTCTGCTCATATGGCTCCAATATCTTTTTTACCAACTGGTGAGAGGTCATTGCTATGTCTTGAAAGGAACGGTTTCTTACTGCGAGATCCATCTGATAACTTTTCGTCAACGCCTCCAAATGCAGTACGCATCGACCCCCCTGGACCTTTACCTCCATGCGGGTCACTATGCCATAAAATAATGGCAGGATAGAATCTTCAGCCTCTGTGAACAATCCAATGCGGCTGTCTTCTTCGTACAAGATATAATCCTTTAATTCTGCCTGCGTCTCCGCATTTGCGGTAAGGGCGCCGTGACTTCCCGGTTTTTCACTGATCCTGCATGTCAATACCGAAAGTCTAGTGTTTCCAAGCATCAGAAAAAGGTTCCCATAGGTAATTGCATCCATCCTCCGCCGCCTCCTTTCTAGCGATTCATCTCCTCGATCACATGCACCATTGCCTCCAGCAACAGTCCCATGCCTTTTTGGTCTTCCTCCGGGCAGTTTAAGTTTCCCGCATAGATCCTGTCACCCTTTTGCAGCCGGAAAACGATGTTATAAAGGCGGCCTTTCGCAGTAGGAACTGTATAACAGAAATATTCCATATTCCCCACTACGGCCTTTTTCCCCGGCTTTATATAGATGCGCATATCCTTCATCGCCTCTTTGGTCTGCGCGATCCATTCGTCCAAAGATGCTTTAGCCTTCGTACACGGCGCGTCAGACACATTAAAAACGACCTTGCGCGCATTGCTCGCCAAAAGAATCATCCCGGCCTCATTTTGTTCTACGTCAAAGAAATTTTTCATGAGGGGGACTGTCAGACGGCCCTCCATCAGTTCCTTTGTTTCAAACTCTATCAACAATGTATAGAGATACAGGCGTTTCCCTCGTATGCCTTCAATCAGCTCCTCCAGCGTATATTTGATTCGCTCCTTTGGATCATACTGTTTTCGCAGCCGTTCCCTTTCTTCCTCCTCTTCCCTTTCCCATTGTTCTCTTATGAACCGCGCTATGGATAAATCTATTTCATGTTCCATTTCCCGTTCCATGTCAGCCCCTCCTTATCTCCGTGTGAAATTCTCTTCAAGATTTATAACATGAGCAACGTCCCCTCTTTTTTCGGGGAATGCCCGGATTCTTCTCTACCGCCGGTCTCCCGCAGAATGCGTTTCAGTGCGCTGTATACCTGTAGATTGGTATATTCCCTGTCCTGTCCCAGCCTTGCGTTGAGATAGGCGCGAGCTGCTTCGTAAGGCATAGCCCCCGTCAGCTGCAAGCAGTTCAGGCAGAAAGCGCTGTCCCAGGGATTGTTACCGGGGTGTTTCAACAGCTCGTTTGCGAAGCTCTTGAAGATCCGGGGCCAGATACCGGGGTGACCCGGCGCCGCATAGGGGACATGGATCCGATTTACCGTGTCAAATTCCGTCTCGTAATCATAAAAATCTACGTATTCTGAGCGAAGCCTTGCCCCCGGCTGAAGCTTAAACCGCGCAAGCTCCAGTTCCTGTTCCGCATCCGGTTCCTGCCCATCCACCGTCACCCGTGAAAGATATTCCTCTCCCCCTGCCCCGATGGCTTTATCCCAGAAATGCACCTTCACATACACAGGTTTCCCTTCCGCCCTGTACGGGATGGGATAGGGCTTGTCCAAAAAGTATGGCACGCTTTTGTAATATAATATTCCAGGCAGGATCGTTAGCCCTGTCTCCGTTCCCTTGATATCGCAGCCTGTCAGGATTCCGTCACTGTAATCCTGATACTGCAGGCCAAAGAGGTTCCTCGGAAAATCCCGAAGATTCTCAAGCATCTCCCTTTTTAAGAGCCTTTTCGCCTCAAAGACCGGATAAGTATTCTGAAACATCTTTTCCTCCCGCATAACCCTTTTCAAACATTTTTCAGCAGATCGCAATCTCGTCAATCCGCATGGTCTCTTCCACTCCGATAATGCCAAAATGATGTTCATAGAAAATTTCCACACGGTATCGGATATCCAGGAAGGTATCTGTCAGGAACCGGATTCTCTGCTCCAGCTTCCTCTCCCTTTTCAGTCCCGTATAGATCAGGATTTCATCCGGATATTCATTGCTGTGATAGACAATGCTGTCTGCCACCAGGCTGTGAACCATGTCCAGGAAGACCAGCAGGGCGCTCCCTATCCGATAACTGTTCAGCCATCCCCCCAGTAGCTTTTCTCTGTCTGCCCTATTCATGGACAGGAAAACTTCTTTTGCTGTCTCTCCAAAGCCTCCCGCCAAGATCTCCTTTTCCAGAAGCCTCTTGTGGTAATCTTCTCTTGTCAGCCCCTTACGGATATCATTCTGAGCCAGCATATGCAGACTTAAGTTTGTCAGGCTATTCCGCAGGGCGGGAAAATCTGTTTGATCCGGCGGAAACATTTCATGAAAGATATCATAAAAGCGGTAATAGGTGTTTACCTCGATGCTGATGTCTTCCGTCCGCCGGCCTTCCGCCTGTTCGTCTTCATCCAGCCATGTCTGGTTGAGACAGGGCAGGGACAGTTCCATATATGCGCTCCCCGAGGGTGCATGGACAAAGCGGAGCTTTTCTTCCGAAATGCCATCCTCCTCCGCCGCCAGCAGCACTTCCCAAAGATACCTCATAGTAACACTCCCCCGCAGTCATACTCCGGATAGATTCTCTGCACCTCGGATACAAGAAAGCTCAGGATGTCCCTCTGCAGCCAGTTTTCTTTTTGCCCCGGCCGGAAGTACAGAATCAGCTTCTTTTGCGCCGTCTTGTCCCTGATCTCATCCTGCACGAAAAAATTCATGGAATAGGTCTCCCGCCTGCCTGGAAAGCGGTCTTCCACAAGACAGTCCTCATAACTTACGTAGTCCTCCAACCCAAACCCCTTGATAAAGCGCGTCAGTTCCATCCTTGTCCGGATATTTTGGTTCCATTTCCGCTGATATTTTTCTGCAAAGCTCTCTTCGCGTCCGTTTCCCATGATCGGGAAAGTATAGCGGTCGATCTTTTGCTCCTCAGAGGATCGGATCTGATAAATGTTCCATTTTTTCGCCTCTCCGATCTCGCATACGATTCTGAGTTTCTCGCCGTTCTGGCTGACACTGCATATATTTCTGTCATCTTCTGCCAGATAGGCATGTTCTGTCCCAAGCCGGCGCAGGGAAACGTTGTGTTCAAAGTTCCGGTGGTCCTCACAGGGAGTGGGGAATCCCACGCTTTCCAATGTCAGTTTCTGAATGTTCCACACCGGGATGACATCCTTCTGAATGATCTTGCTGTATTCGCCAAACTGAATGACGACCTGCCTTATTTTTTCCCTGCCGGTGACGCCTTCCGGGAGTCCTGTGACGATCATATCCGCCATTTTGTACAGATAAGGCGCGTTGACAGTCTGCCAGGGGATACCGTTTCCGGTAAACAGGAGATAGAGATATGCTATCTTTTCCAGATACTCCCTGTTTTCCCGCAGGCGAACTTCTACTTTCCACTCCTGTGCGGGTTCCTCTGTCTCGATCACCCCTTCGAATACAGGCTGCGCTTCCAGCAGTTTCTGCAATTCCAGATAGTCGCAGCAAAGCATGACCTTCATCAGCGGGAACCCGCCCTCCTCAGTCACTGCCCTCAGGATCTCCTTCATGTCATAATGGTTCCCGTCCAGATCCCGTTCATCCATGGGGAACAGCAGGTGATGGGATGCGTCGAAAAATTCTCTTTCGATAATGCCCGTCTTGATCTGATAGCGGTTTTTATCGTAATCCAGTTCTTCCTTTACGCGGCGCTCCAGATCCTCATATGTTTTCAGGTTTGTCTCGTATAAGGACAAAAACACCCCTTCCATGAGTTCCTTAAAAACAATCCGCTCCTCCAGGCTGCCTATGGACCGGATTTCCTTTTGGATCATCTCCCTCATCGTTTCCATACGGCTTTCCCGCTCCGACTGCCCCATGCGCATCACCTACTTTCTTCCGTCAAAGAAATTCAACTCCCAGGTGTCGTCCTCAAAATCAAAGAAGGTTTCCGCCCCTTTATACAAGATCTCCTGATCCCGCAAAACCGGCAGGACCACAAACCCCCACCGCTCTCTGGAGATCCACACGAAAAACTTCATCTCTCCTTCTACGATAACATCCGTCTCCTCCTGAATGACGGTTCCCTCATAGGCTTCGTCGATCTCCTTCTGGGTGGTTTTCTCAAACTGAGAGGTATCATAGGCAAAATAGTATGTTTTCAGTCGTTTTCCCTGTTCGTCGTTCAGGTACAGATCCAACTGGTTTCCGATGTGGAAGCGGGAGATATACCCGATATGTTCTTCCGCATCCAGACTCCGGATCAGGATTTTTTCTTTGTTTTCATGGGTATATGCCATGATCTCGTAGGGCAGGCTGCCCACCCTGTAACGCTCGTTCACCTTCATATATCCCAGACTGCAGTTCCTGAAATAGGCAAGGGCGCCCTCCAGACAGCACATCTTCAGTTCCGTCCCGGCCTCGTCCCGCCGGATTCCCTGAATCCTTTTCCCCGGGACATACTGCTTCAGCGCCTCCAAAAACAGCCCGGACTTGCAGGACTGTCCCGTCAGCTTGATCATCTCATATTCCGCAAGCTGGCCTTTTTCAAATTTCGTATCCAGAAAACGCTCCATCAGTCCATAGATCTCCGGCCTCAGAAGTTCCTCTATCTCATGGATGTACAGGTGGATCTCCGTCGGACGGGAAATCGTTTCAAACTGCCTGGCAGCGCCCTCGTCCCGTCTTTCCCCGCAAATAGACAGTTTCCATTTATCCAGAAAAACATCTTCCCCTTTATCCGTGGACAGTTTCAGTTCGTAGCAGAATCCAGCCCGGAAGAATCTTTTCTTGATCTGTTCCGCCAATTCAAATAGGTAGTAATAATTATTTTTCACAAAGAAATAATGCTCTCTGCTTCTTCCCTCGTACTCCTTAAACCGAGTGGGCAGCCATTTCTCCGCCAGGAGATAGCGTTTTTCCAACTCCTCATAGGCCGCCTTCCCTTCCCCGGCGCCGCCTATGGTCAAGGGTTCCTTTGCCAGAAATCCCAGTTCCTCCACAAGACGGATCTTCAACAGCTGAAGAATGCGGTAGGTGAGATTATTTCCGCCCAGATTTGTGTCGCCATTTTCATACCGTGTCTCCAGATCGATGATATAGGACACCCTGTTGTTCTCGATGCAGAACCGCCCTGAAGTCAAATCCGTGGTTCCACCGCCGCAGTCGATAACAAGGGCATGATACCACCGGCGTTCCTCATATCCCTTCGCTTGGATCATACTGTGGATGCTGTGGAACAGGACGGCCATTCCTTCGTCCAGCTCGCAGTTTACGGTATATTCCGGGAGCAGTTCCCTGAACAGCCTGCCGAATTTCTCTTTCTGCCGTATCGGTGCCAGAAGCTGGATGTTTGCAAAACTGCACTTAAACTGCTGGCGCGCCATTTCCAGAAGGTGGTCCAGATAGGCCCGGAGCATTTCCTTTCTGGGAAACTGATATTTGTACCCGCTTTTCAATATGACGCTCTCCACCCTGTCGGCGTCGCTGATCCAGCGCTTGACGTCATAGAAGACGGCGGCGTCTTCGTCCCGGTAATTCTGCCAGTTCATTTCCTGCGCATCAAAGCCAAACAGGAATTCCGTCTTTCCGCCCGCCTTCTCCCGCACCCCGATAACGCTGGGGATCATGGTCTTTCCCCTCGCCGTGGCGATCCGAACGCTTCCGTCCGGCAGACAGATGCCCATGGTGGTATTCGAGCTTCCGAAATCTATCACCAGTGGTAAGTCCGCCTGTGGAATCTGCCTTTCCACGACGTCCAAAAGGGGAATCCTGACTGCTTCCGCATGACCCGGCACGGAAACGTGATTCCCGTAATAGCAGTCATACAAGAATTCGGAAACCGCCGCATTTGGGAAATACAGGATAAAATACTGATGCTTTTCCAGGGGGCGTACCGGTATCTCTTTTCCCTTACAGAGATATGTTGCGTCCCCCGCCTCTTCCATGTAAAAACAGGTGTAGACTCTGAGCGCTTCGTCCACCAGCAAGAGATTTCCGCAACAGAGCTTTTCATCCGACTTTACCTGATAGCCGTCCAACTCATTCATCTCCGTATCCCGAAAGACAGTGAGCGTTCCCGGAATGTTCACTTCCGGCTCCTCCAAAAAGCGGATTTCCTGACCCTCCAGAAAAGCCTGCACCCGCTCCACGCCGCCTTCACAGAATTCCTTGATATGACGGTATTCCTTCTGTCCCCGAAACCGCATGATCAGACGGATCAGTCCATCCTTGTCTTCGTTTTTGGCAGAGGAAACCACCAGACGCTCTTTTCTGCAGATCTCCCGCAGATGAAAGGTCGTCATTTTCTCCAGTTCGCTCTGTCTGTAGGTACGTTGCTCCTCCTCTTCCCGACCGGGTTTTAGGGTATAAGTATACTGGCTCATGCCTCCTGCTCCCATCTGTGTACTTCGCAGCGCTGCCTTATTGCGGCTGCTGTTCCTGTCCTGCTGCGGCAATCTCCGCCGCCCGGGCGTCCCTTGCGTCGATCCCTGCCTGAGCCGCTGCAATCTTAGGTTTGATCCCGTCTGCCATTTCCTTCATGTCCAGGCGGTCGTATATCGACTGGGCTGCCTGATAGAAGGTGATGGCGCTCTCATAGCTGCCTTCCGCAAGCAGTTCGTTCCCTTTATTTTCCAGCTCAATGGCATTCTGCTGATCGTTTGCTCTCTGCTTGTTGTCCAGTTCTCTGCTTGCCGCCTCCGTCTCTATCTGTTCCCGAAGACGCGCTTCCGCCTCCATCTGTTCTTTTTCCAGCGCCTCCTCTGCTGCCATCTGCAGCTCCAGCGCTTCCTTCTTTCCGTCCTTAAAGTAGAGCGCCGCCGCTTTTTCCTTTGCCTTTTTATATAGCTCGATGGCGCCTTTCAGATTACCGTATTCCTCTTTTTTCTCCCCCTGGGAAATGAGGTCAAAAACCTCTATGTATCCTTCCGTGCGGGATAGTTGTCCGTCAACATAGGAAAGTCCCACGTTTCCGGCATCTATCGCCATTTGCCGGGCGGTCAGATACAGATCCTGCGCCTTTTGATATGCTTCCTCACTCAGTGCCTGATCCGCCAGGATCACCTGCTCCGCAAGCTTTATATACCGGTCCGCTTCCTCATACTCCTGCTTCCGGTGCAGACTGTCAGCCAGTTTCCTGGCCTCTCCATACTCTTCTTTTGCCTTTTGATAGTTATTGTAAGCGAGATATTCCTCTCCGCTTTCCATAGCCTGACGCATGGATTCCGTTTTTGTCCGGATACTGCGGTGTCTCAGGAACAGCGTCACGGAAACCGTGGCGGTCACCAGAAGCACCGGAAGGACGATCAGCAGGACTTTTTTGAGCGTCAGGGGCTTTCTGGGCGACTGATATACCTTGTTTACGGAAGTCACCGCCATGGAGTAATTGTCTATACTCCTGCTGTTCTGCTCCTTGAGGATAAGGTCCTCCGTCTGGTCTAAAATATCTTTAGTCTCTTTGGCGTCGTTGACGATCTGTAGAAATTCCTGTTCCCCGCACTGCTCCCAGACGCCTCTCGTAAGCTGTATAAAAAGGTCTCCCGCCTCCAGCTTCTTCCTGTGGGAGATCCGTATCTCCGGCCTTCCCCGCTCCCCCAGAAAAGAATAGAGGTTATTGCGCTCCTCATGGCGCGCGGCCTCGTCCAAAATGACCCGCTCCTGCTCTACAAGGTTCTGCGTCAGCGACTGATCTGTCGTCCGCTCCAGGATCCTTGCATTTCTGATGAGATACAGGCGGCTGTTTCCCACGTGACAGTAACGGAGTTTTCGATAATCTGTCACGGCAACTACCACGGCAACTTTCAGATGCATCCCGCCCCTTTGATGCAAAAGCTCCTCGTGGGCCCTACGCAGATAGCGTCTAAGGGCTCCCCATCCCATGGTGGGCGCTTCCGTAAAATCCCGGATGATACTGTCAACCACCAGCCGGGCGCTGTTTACGGACGGCTCGTCATCCAGACTGTCCGCCAGCACGTAACAGGCGAAGTCATCCATTTCCACATACCCGAAATAATCTCTGTTGGATAGCTTCTGTCCTTCCTCTGACATATGAAACGTCTGGAATTCGGAATTGATTCTTCTCATTTAAGCCTCCAGCCTTTGTAACAGTATGACGCTTCCGTTGTCCCCCTGGGGATTGTTCTTTTGCTCTGCTGCGTTGGCCATGCGCTCCGCCAATTCCTGTAAGGGAGCGGTATCGATCAAAATATCCTCGGTCTCGCTCCAGGACAGTTCCTCAAAAATCCCCTTGCTCATAAGCAGCACTTTATCATCCTGCTTCAGCAGTATGGGCTGCTCACATACCTCGACTTCATGGAACCCATCCTGTCCGAGATAATTCCAGATTCTTTTCTCTTCCATGCTCCAGAGCGTTTCCTGCTTTGAGATTTTTCCGTCCTCATAGGCCTGAGCCGCCAATACGTCTATTGTCTGCCCCTTGCTTAGCGGGATGATCTCCTGCCCCCGCAGAACAGCGATCCGAACATCTCCGGCCACGGCATAGTACAGGTGGCTGCGGTTTATGAACACCGCCCCTGCGCTTGCGCCGCCCCTGCGCTCTCCCGCCGTCCTCTGGATGCGCTGACTCGCTTCCCGGAAAGCGGATCTGAAAAAATACAGGGGATCAATTAATTTGTGGTACGGTTCAAAACGGTCAAGGATCGTATCTACCGCTATCTGCGCACAGACCGCGCCCGTATTTGCGCAACCGATTCCATCCGCAAGCACCGCCATGGTCCCGGCTCCGTTCGTCCAGACTTGCGCGATATCCGCCTGCACTTGACGGCTGCCGGTAGTCTGCGCTATGCCCGCTCTGACAATTCCTGCTTCGGCGCAGGACTTATCACCCCATCCGAACAGGCAGCGGCAGAAAAACAAAATGACATATACGGCGCCCATCGCTGACAGGATCAGCACATTGCCTGTCATTTTAAATCACCCCATGAGAAATTCTTTCCACACAAAGGCACAAACAAAAACCTGCTTTGTCCCAGGCTGATCACGTCATACGGATTCAGTTCCATCGGTACGTACACCGGCTTTTCGTTCAAATAGGCGATCCCTGCGGCGTCTCCGGGAAGGATCATGGTATTTAGATTCCTGGGATCATATACAATAATGGTATGATTTTTGCGGTTGATCTCATTGTCCCCCAAGATCTGGATGTCCATATCGTCTCCCCGGCCTACAAAATTCTTTCCCTCGTGAATCTTGTAATCCATGCCCACTTTTGCACCTTCAATACAAATGATCCAGCCGCACACGGGCCGTACCGCCTCCTCCAGGATCTCCACAGGAGGCTCAAAGCCCAGCGGCTTTTCCGCAAAAGCCTCGTCCTGCGTCTTCATATTGCAGTACGGACATATCTTCCCATAACGCCTGGGATTATAAATGTGTCCATTCGGACATTTCGCCAAACCCATTTTTCTCCTCCTTTCTGCGCCGTTCTCACTGCGCAAAACCATCCTGTCGTAACTTATCTATCAGTACTTCCACTTCATGTCAGAAGCAGTTTCGTATTCGCAATGTAAAGAATATCTCCTGACACTACCCTGCATGGACGATGAATCACCCTATAGCATTCTCCGTCCTCCACTTTCCTTACTTTCACGCCATTTTGAGAGCCCAGATCCTCCACATACCACTGGTCCAGGCAAAAATTCAGTGCGGCATGCTGAAAATCAACAAAACTGCTGTACTCACAGTCAGACAAGTCGATATCCAACTCCTGATCCTGTCCGGCTTTTCCGATGATCTGGGATACCTTTCCCTGCAGGTCCCACGACTTGATCGGCTTTCCCTCTTCATCCAGCAGGATCAGCCTTTCTATTTCATGTCCATCCTGTCCGGGAACGAAGTCCGGTTCAATGAAAGAAATTTCTGCTGTCTTTTTGTTTGTCGACCGGATTAGGTCATACAGTGCCAATGCCATCCCGGCAGCCACCACCGCTATAAGCGCCGGAGCAATACGCCATGTCTCCATTTCTTTCAAAGTGCAGTAAATCACTCCGATTCCAACCAGGAAGATCAAAATGTCCAACGTCCGTTTAATTCTTTTTCGATTTATTTCCCGCCGCATAAATCTTTTCCGCCTCCCGCATGTTTCCTGTTCCAAAAAAGGCTGCGAACATTTCCTCCGGCTTAATCGGTCCTTCGGCTTTTTTCGCCTTGGTATCCCGATAAGTCTCCATTCCTTTTCCCGGCTGAAATCCGAAAAATCGTTCGAACCGACCCATGTCAGACTTCGCGCTGCCAAATGGTTCCGTGCTGTTCTCCGTCTTCCTTCCGGCGCTGGTATTTTGGGAGAAACCCTTCATGCATTCCATGTCATATTTCTTACGGCGTTCCTCATTTTCCAGACATGCATAGGCCTCCTGGATTTCATACATGCGCTCCTGTTTCGCCTTGTCGTCCTTTGCCACATCCGGATGATACTGCTTTGCCAGCTTACGATATGCCTTTTTGATTTCCTCCAGCGACGCATGCCTGTCCACGCCCAGTACTCTGTAATAATCTTTCATCTTCTGCCGCCTGTCAGTGTACTTATCAAGAGGGACCGCCCGCAAGCAGGCAGCCCCCATTCTTTACATTTCCGCCAAAGCTGCATGCGGAATATATTGACTTAAGTATGGCTGTATCCGCCTTCTACCGATACCTGCGCCATCTTATCCTTTTTCTGCTTGATGACCAGCACAAAAGTGCCGATGCCTTCCTCATCCCCGTAGTTTTCCCTGTAATCCACAACAAAAGCATTGGGGTATGTATATTTGCGAACTACCTGGGAGGCGGCGATCACCTCTACGGTAACCTTGCGATAGCAGTCGGCATTTTCCGCTGGAACCAGCGCCCATAAGCCAAGCTGCTTTGTTCCGTCAAAGGGATCTCCGTCCACCGCAGTCAGAATTTTTCCCGTAATGGTCACGGTGCTCCCCAGATCCGTGGATCTTGCGTTGCTGTCCTGCGGAATATCCGTGCTGACTTTCACGCCGGTAATGCTCGTTGTCCCCAGTTCAATCGTGGTATTTCCTTCCACTTTCAATGTAAATCCCATAATTCTTCTCCTTTCATGCGCTACACGCTGCATTCCTCTTTTTCATGGTCTCTTTTGCCTGCTGCAGGTTATTCTCCGCTGAAGCCGCCTTCAAACTTAAGGGCACTCATCTTATCCTTCTTCTGCTTAATCAGAAGGCGGAACATACCTGCGCCGGTATCATCTGTAAAATCCTCTTCATATCCCACCACGAAAGCGTTAGGAATGATAATCTGACGCACGATCTGGGATGCGCTCACCACCTCGATCTGTACCTTTCGGTAACAGTCAGCCTTTTCCGCGGCGATCAGGGACCATTTCGCGAGTTTGCTCGTGTCGTCTGCCGCCTCACCGTTTACGGCCGCCAGGATCTTCCCTTCGATCAGTACCGTGGATCCTAAATCTGTCGACCTGGCATTGGAGTCATGGGGAATATCCGCCCCAAACCGAATGCCCGTGATACTCGTCTCCCCTAACCTGACAGACTCGCTTCCTTCAATGCTCAATCGTACTCCCATTTTTGTTTCCTCCTTCTTTTTTGCTGTACAAAAGTACGGGATTATTCATTTCCAGCTTTTCTTGTAAGCTGTACTTTCAGATTTTTCGTTGTGTTGGCAAATGTCACCAGCACGTCACAGACTCCGTTTTTCTCGTCAATACTGTAATCCAGTTCGTCCCCATCCTGAAGGATCGAATTGACATACTGCCTGTTCGCATCCCATTTGCTCTTTTGGCTGCTGGGATTATTGCTGAAAAATGTCAATATCTTATCCTGCTTGAAGTCTCCGCTGTAGAAGCGAAGCATTCGCTCAATGTAGGTCACTACCAGCGTTTTGTATATGGGTTCAAATTCGCTTCCGTTGCTCAACAGGTTGCGGGCCTTATATACCGTTATGTTCTTGATATTATGATTCTTGTATTGCGCGTTGTCCGACGAGAATACAAACCCGAATCCGGTACGGTTGATCGCATTTTTTATGGTATTGGTAAATCCGGATATTTCCTTCGTCATACTGGTTGTCGCCAGGAGCGCGTTGTCATTGGCCTCCACGTCAAACCGCACACCCGGATATTCCTGGTTGGTGTTCCTGAAGCGCTGTTTCAGGTATTCCGGACACTGCCACGCGGCCACAATTCCCGCCGCTTCATAAGCCGCCCCCACATAAATACCTTCCAGCCACATCTTCATCACGTCATCCTTCTCCCCGGAGAGGGATATGTTGCCGTCCTCATCCATGACCATCCGCTTATCCAGAACCAGTCCCGACTTGTCCTTGGGGATAATAGTTGCATTCGGAATACAGGGCACGGCGAACTCGCTGTATGTCTTTTTCATAAGCGGCGCACATTTTTCCTTATAAACTTCAATGCCCTCTGTCGCAATGTAATTAAAAGTGGACTCCTCGCCGGAGCAGAAGCTGAAAAAGGTGGTAATCCTGTATGGCTCCAGCGCGTTCATCAAAGTCGCCACGTTTTCCATGGAATTATTTCCACGCCTTTCCTCCTGCTTGTTTCCCTCGAAGCGGATCCTCTGCAGTCTGCCTCCCTCTGTCTGGTTCAGTTCCACGTCCGGCACGATTCCGAACCATATCGTATTATCAAACTCATTTTTGTCGTTCGTTGTATTCAGATAGGCGATCAGACGCGGCAGATTGCTTGCCTTTACCGTCAATTCGAGAGGCAGGTTCGTGATCAGCAGTTTGGGCTGCATTCCTTTTTCCTTGACCTGATACTGGTCAAAAAATGTCTTGACCCCCAGCATCCTCTCCATCAGGGGCTTAACTACCTTCACGAAGTCATCCTTGCTCTTCTTATAAAACTCCAGGTAACTGTTATAATTACGCACCTCCAGCTCTCTGTCGATGCTGCTCTCCATGGTGGAACCAAGCGGGCAGAATGTCCGCACAACCAGATCCCTCACATAATCGGACTGATCTTCATTTAACGCATCATAGTCCTCTTTGAAGGTCTCTATCAGGCTTGCATTGATTTGATCGTCCACAACGGCAAGCTGGGTGCACTCTTCCTGTTTCATCTCCAGGATCTTCAATTCACCGTCGTCGCCCATGCTCAAAAGACCGGCCTTAAACTCTGACTGCCCCTGCCCAGCCTCGTTATCTCCAATCAGCAGACGGGTCTTAATGTCCTCTATGGCCAGCGGAAGCATGGCAAGGACGTTATTATAATTCTGGCTGGCCTGCTCAAACTGATAGTTCAGTTTGTCACCCATGTCCAGCCGCTTCGGGTCTTCCTCGTCCAGTTCCACATATTTGCTGTATGTGTACTGAATCTCCCTGCGAATCTGGCGAATGTCGTCCATGATCTTCTTCGGCGAGATCATCTCCAGAATGTTGCTGAACTGAAAATCCGCGTTGGCGACGCCCTGGGCATCCCTGGCGCCCATCAGCGTAGTCAGCATATTCAAAAGATCGTTGGATTCGTTCAGCGGGATTTCCGTGATGCAGTTTTGCGGAATGTTTTCCGGCTTTACCAGACTGTACTGGATACTTCCTGTTGCCGCATCGCACCAGGAATACACCACCGGCGTAAACTTTTCCAAAAACTCCTCAAAGCTTGAGACCAGCAGTTTTTCGTTGATTTCTTTCATCTTGTCGTCATCCAGGCTGCTCTTTCCCCGCACGTCACCGATCAGTGTCAGCAGGTTAAGGTGTTCCGGATTCATCTCGGCAAACAGTATTGTTCTGTTTGTCTGTGTGATTGTCTCCATTTCTGTCATTTCCTCCTTTTTTACATTTGCTTATTGTGACAGGGCAACATAGTGAATCTCCAGATCATAATCACCCCCCGGCGATGTGATATAAATGATGTCGCCAAAGCTGATACTGTACTGTATCTGCATACATGCGATCATACTTCCAACCATAACGCCGGCTTTTGACCTGTGGTATAAAATCATGTTGCGTTCTTCATCGGCAATGAGAAAAATATCATCCAACTGCAGCGCCTTCGCCTGCTCCGGATAATTCCCGAAAAGGGAACCCAGCGATACCCTGCCTTCTTTTACTTTGTTCATCTGAAAGGTAAGCGGCGGTATCTCTTTCTCTTCCTCCGGCTGTAATACAAAATAGGCGTCCAGCCTGCCGCAAAATTGATTTTGCTTTTTTTCTTCTGTCAAACGCTCCAGCTCCGGTTTTGGCTTATAAACTATCTTCCATAAGAGGAACGCCGTCGCCGCGGCGATCAGCGCCAGTACCCACCAATATGCCTGCCACAGCGGGATCACCTTAATGCGGTGGACATACTGCACTGCGCTTTCCCCATCGCTGATCTGAAGCGCCACTGTATGCGTTCCCGCACTCTGCGGAGTAATTGTCAGCTGACTGCCTTCCAGCCGGACATCGACTCCCTCCGGCGTATCTGTGACAGAATAGGAAAGCGTATCATTGTCCTGATCCGTGAAATAGTCGTCCAGACAAAGCGTCCACTCTCTGTCCAGGCGTGTATGCCGGTCTTCGGGTATGCTCCCGGTGGGCATCTCATTCGTTACACTGACCTGAAAAGGGAAAGAAAAACTCCCCAACTCGTCCGATAATGTGCCGTACAACATATATGTACCGGAATGGGAAAAACTCAATTTCCCTTTCAATATTCCATCCGATACCCCAGCCGATTCCTGCGCAACATTTTTGTCGTTACAGACAAGATTCCAGGAAAATGTTTCATAGAAAGCCGCGTCATAAATGACATTGCCGTTTCGATCTTTGAAGTAAACCTGATACTCTAATTCCTGATTTCTACCTGCCTTTGCGGCAATCTGTAATACCGGCGCAAGCTTCCGATAGCTGATGATGTAGATCTGCAGATCCTGACCCTCACCCGTTTCCGAGCGGATCACCAACTCCCTGCCAGCAACGCCCGCCCCGGCATTCTCTATTTTTCCCACCGCATAATGAGACAGGCCGGTCAGCAGGATTTCTTCCTCGCCATATTGGACCGTTGTTTCACCCACCGGCTCCGAAGAAAGCAGCAATATATTGACTTCATCCAGATACAGGGCGTCCAGCACACATTTAATTTCCTGGCTTCCCCCTGCATAGGTTCCGCTGGAAAACTGTTGTATCTCATAAATTAAACTGTCCTGAAAAATTCCGTACAGTACCTCGATTAAATCTTCAGGATCCTGAGCAGAATAACTTTCTGCTCCGGTTTTTTCAGCGATTTTTTCCAAACCTTCTTTACTGCCGTCATATTGGCCGAATGCCACCGTATATATCTGTATATGCTCTTTCGCGCATTGGTAAACATACTGCTCCAATTCTAAATTGGCCTGTTCCTCTGTGCGCTCATTATTTTTGGGTAAATCTGTTTCTCCGTCTGAAATCAGCACTATCACTTGCCTGGCACTGCTCTCCGTGGATAACAGCCCATACGCAAAGGAAACCCCCAATCCGATATCCGTATTTCCGGAATATGTTATCGCACTGATTTCTGCATTTAATGCCTCTCTCTTTTCAGCCATCAACATAGGCTCCGGTGCTGAAAAAGACAAAATGCTGTCATTGTAAGCTACATATCCTACTTGAACATTTCCGGTCTGAACGGTATCAATAAAAGCTTGTACCATGCTCAGCCCCATCTTCGATGGATCATTTGCTTTCATGGAACCGCTGCAATCAATAACAAAAACTATTTCCACGGGCTCTCTCTCAGAAGCAAATTCCTCTGCA
This sequence comes from uncultured Acetatifactor sp., assembly GCA_947631615.1. GTDB lineage: Bacteria > Bacillota > Clostridia > Lachnospirales > Lachnospiraceae > Acetatifactor. The sequence goes on along the minus strand of CANRLX010000044.1, from coordinate 2,677 downwards.
TGTGCTGTTTTAGGAAAGATCAGACTCAGGACAACGCAACAAAACAATATTTGTATTCCTTTCATACTTCGTCCTCCCTTTCCTGCCTTATTGTGTTATTTCTGCTTTTTTATTGGCTTCTTGGGTTGGAAAAGACCGAACTCAGATGCTGTACCATCAGCTCTTTTCGCTGCATTCAAAGCAGCTTTTGCTAATAACTCAAGCATTTTCCTCTTCATATTTTCTTCCCCTTTCAACCAACATATAGATAGATGTAATTAGAAATACGCATATAAGACCAACAAATAAATCTTCTATCTGCCATATCCATGAGATGATTCCTATAACGGACCAGAGCAGAAACAGTTGAATACTTCTTTTTCTGAACCGTTTTCTCTCTTCTACTGTGAATGGCCTATTTGTATGTTCGATGGGTGCTTTTAACAGAATACAGATTCCCAAAAGAATCACTGCAACAATAAACAACCAAAACGTATTCCCTATATATATTAAAATTCCATTCAACATGGCCAGATAGAATAAACAAGTCCCTGCAAAAAGGAAAAAACATCTGCTGTAACTTTTTGCATGGTATCCTCCGCAAAAAAAGCGCAAACTGACAAATATAGTGTAAAATAATGCTATCTTTGTCAGCGACCCGGTTATTAAGCCAATGCCAAAAGCTATGACGAAATTGATCAAATTTGCTATCGTGATCTGTATACCATAAGTACATATTTCAACTTTTTCTTCTTCGATTATCTCATCCCGGCACATTAAGCCTGCTAAAAAAGACGATATTCTATATATAACTCTTCCCCCTTTTTATTCTAATATAATATGACATTTTTAAATTTCAACAATCTATCCATAATCCGTCATTTTTCGACATAATCCGTTTTTCATGAGATAATACAACACTGCCGTTTAGCCAACATTATGGATAATACTCCTATCAGCTTACAAGAAACCATTATTATGTAGTGATTTATGACTTAATGGATTATGTAAATATAAAAGGACTTGCCAAAGGCAAGCCCAATTTATATTTGCAGATTGTTCTGATATGGAAAGGCTTAATTACAGACTGAAACAGATAAAATAAGACCGTTAAATTTTGTCTTCATAATACACTTATAATTTCACATAAACCATATAGGCGTTACCACTCATACTTTCAATAAGATCTTTCCCATTAACAGAGGTAAAATCACCTTCTTTTATTTCAATTCTCTTTAAATTAGAAAGCGCAAACCAGCCCATTTGTGTTCTATCTTCGTTATCCCAAATTGAAGGAGCAGTATATTCTGAAGGAGGCTGGATAACATTTCCTTTTCCTGTAAAATCAACATCAGCGAAAACTGCAAAGCTACCATCTTTTGTCATTAAAATGATTTTTTTAATCCTATCCCTGTATTGAGGTGCTGGTGCTTTATTTATCGTAAATAGTACCTTCCCTCCGTGTTCACGAGCATGCAATTCATGGATATTAATACCTTCTTTAGGACTTAAATCCCCTGAAAAGCGACTTCCAAACTTATAAGCAACTATTAAATCTAATGGCATATATGTGCCTCCTTTCTTGAAATTTATTTATATTATAACATGCAAAATTCATTTAGTCAAGAAAAAGTTGCAGTTTAATTACACTTTAGTTGCTTTTCAGAATCTATATATCTCATTTTGTCCTGCAGCCTTTTTATTTTTTACACTGTTATTGGCCTCTCTGTCCAAATATTATTCTCCCCAGCATAGCTGGGGGATTAGGGTTTTACTATAAAATCACATCACAGGTTTCTCTGATTAACAATACAGAAAGAAAATTCTGGAGATCCGCGATTTCCAGCCGCATTTCCCGGATGCCCTTGGATACAGACAAAAGAATAGTTACAGAAGCAGCGAGAAATTCCGGGAAATGGAAACACCTATATGCGATGAAAAGCTGTCTTGTCTTTTCAATCTGATGCTGCAAGCAGGGCGGCGTCTGCCCTGCGGTGTTGACCTGGATATTGTCGCTCATGTTCCCCCTTTGAACGCAAAAAGCGCATGGTTTACAATTTTTCTGTTCCATGCGCCTTTAGGCTGTTATTTTGATATTAAATTGTTTTGCCGATTACGCTAACTGCATAACCTCAGTTTCGATTTCTTTTAATTCCTCAAAAGATAATGCCGGAACACAATCCGCAATATCCTCCAAGGACATTTTCCCTTTTTTTATCAATCTTTCTGCTGTTTCTCTGTCTTTATCGTGAGCAATCTTATCAGTAAGAGTATTTTCCATATCTTTCCAATATGTTTTCATTATCTGCTCATCATCAAATAAACTCATCATAATCGTCACAACCTCCATTTCTCTGTTCATCAGATATTCTTTCAGGATATTTCTGTCCTTGCAAATACGGATCGTTTCTCTGACTGTCTGCTCTGTCATTCCATACAGCTTTCTCTGTTCATCAAAAACCTTACAGAAAATAATATATTGATTGATAATATCCTCTGTTTCGCTCTCATAGATGACCTTTGCTTTTACCTCAATATCTATATCTGCGCCGTCAAAAAATTCTTTGGACAGCGATATTGTATCAGGTTTTCTGCCCCTATTGCCTGTGTAGATGATATACAATTCCGGTTTGGGCATTTTGACCTTTGTACTCTTATACAGGCTTTGTGATGTCCTTTCAAAATATTCATGGTAACT
>CANRLX010000043.1 GCA_947631615.1 uncultured Acetatifactor sp. | reverse complement strand
ACCCTAACCCTATCGTGCTTCTCCTTATGCGTGCCTGCTGCCGTACCCGACGAGATGCCCGCAAAGCCGAGACGGGACTTCACAATAGAGCCGTAGCTTGTGACATTATCCTTGGAAAACAACTCCTGTACCTTGGAAATGTCTGCCGCCTTCAGTTTGTCCTCGTCCAGCTGCAAAATGCCGTTCTCGCTGACCGTGATTCCGAGCTCCGCAAGCTTATCCCTGTTCTCCCTCGTGGCGTTCATCATCGCCGCGATGTGTGCCGTCTTGTTCGTCAGCGTGGATCCCTTTGCCGCCCGAACAACATCATTGTATCCGGAAACATAATCTTTCACTGCGGAAACCACTTTGTCCGCCGCATCCGTCCTGCCGGTCGTGTCCTGATAAGTATTTTTGTTCTGCAGAACCGAAACGGAACCTGCCAGTCCCGAGATCCCCGATGTCAGCCTGGCATTTGCCTCCTGCGTTTCCTTGGAAACCGTCGGATATCTCTTTTCCCGCAGAATCTTGTCAAGCACATATTCCTTGCCCGCACCCGTACTCGTTCTTCTTCCAGATACCGCCGTGTCGGAACCCTGCAGGTCGCGGTAATAGGATTTCATCATTCTGCCGTAGCTGCCGTTTCTGATGCCGGTCCAGTCTGAATACCAATCGTAATTTCTCGAAGTACCCGAAAAGAAACCTGTACCGTAATAACTCATACCATCATCACCTTTCTTTCTAAAGGAAGCGATTCCTCATATTGCTGCTCTTTCTATCGCTACCCACTCTATCGTTTTTCCTTATACTACTACTCCCTATATCGTTGTCCGGCATACTGCCATCTCGCATATGATTATATTTCCCCTTCCGCTTACCAGTATTTTACCCCCCCAAATGTGTATGTCAAGTGCTTTTTGCCGTACTTTCTCCACTTACCTTACATATCAGGAAAAGGCATCTTCCGTCTGAAAATGCCTTTTCCTGATATACAGCTATTCCTTCTCTGTATCTTCTGTTGCAACTTGTCAAGGACGCATTCATCATTTTTCATCATTTTTTCCCTGACTGCCCCGTTTCCCATGCTCTAAATCATGGAGAATGATACGTTTCAGCCTGTCCTCTACACTCTGGGCGCTGGTGTCTGAAAAGTGTACCTCTATCACATATCTTGTCTTTTCAATCTGATGCTGCAAGTAGGGCGTTAATCGCCCTGTGGGGTTGGTCTGATTATTGTCGCTCATGTTCCTCCTTTGAACGCAAAAAAGGCGCATGGTTTACAATTTACTGTTCCATGCGCCTTTACTCCTCTGTCGCTGTGGTGTCCTCCGGGTGCAATGTTTTATACAATTTCAGCAAGTTCTTTTTATCTTGGAAAAGATCAAGGAACACACTGTTTTTTGCGGTACGCTTTGCCATGGGACGTGTCCCATTGACTTCCTGTGTCTGCTTTGTATCATCTGACACCTTACCACCTCGATTTCTAAAAACTTGTGGTACAAGATAAGATATATCCTGTTCTCGTTACACTTTAATTATACAAAAAACGCTTATCTTTACAATAAAATTCGCATTAAATTTCTCCCTCTCTCCGGTTCCCTCTGCTCTGCATTTTATCCTGCTGACTGCCCCTTGCTCCGCTTGACGATGGAAAAACGTGTGCTTGCCTGTTTCGTGACATTAGCCATACGCAACACCTACATTCTGCCGACAGGGTAGCGGGGCGCACACATAGACTTTGTGGGCAGATAAAAGCCGCTCTTTGGCTTTTGTCTGAACGCAAAGTACACTAAAGGGTAGCAAGCTCCGCTTGCGAAGGGGAATTGTCGTTTCCCCTTTTGGCTGCCGCAAGGCAGACAACGCCCTCCGCAGGAGTCCATGCAAGTGAAACTTGCCCCTCGGAGAGCGCACATACCACCTCTGGTGGTATATCTGTGCGCACCCCGTAAACGGGGTGAATACGTTACCTCGGCTTTTCCGTTTCTCGGCTTTTGTCATTCCGTATCGCCCTCGCTTTCATTTTCGACATTTGGGATAGTGGGTTGCGGGGTAGTGACTTCTCGGCTTTCCGCTTTGATTTTAGAGATAACCTGCTGGCACTCTTTTGTCTGTAATGCCGCTGATAAGATACGGTTTAACTCGCCCTCATCATAGCTGTAACAGTCGGGGAAATTTTTCATTGGCTGCACGCTGTTTCGCTTGTTCCAATGCTTGCAATGCCTTTTCTAACTCTTTACTTGCTTCGTTCTTGTTTGCAATCATTTCTGATACCTCATTCTCTCTGTGTTGTGTTTATGGTTGCTAAAAATAAAAAAGCAGCTGATCGTCCGTTAAGATAACCGCTACCATAGATAAGCAATATTCCATTTTTCGTATCCCTTTTCTATCTTGACATTATAGATAGGGCAGAAGAAAAGTACTTTACTTTTCCAGTCTTGAATCGCTTTATGTACGTTTTCTTTTTACTCCGAGTATAAAATATCTCAGAAGCGGCACTCTCTTAATGACCTCATATACTGCAAAAGTCATAACGATTTCTACAACCAATGCTATTACATAATTCCATATGGCAGGGAAATTAAAGTGATAGTGCAGCGTGTAACAGGTTATAATCAAAACCGGATAATGCAAAATATAGATTCCAAAACTTGATTTTGTCATATATCGGGTAAAGCCTGTTTCTTGGTTAAAATACTTTTTTCCGCCCCCGATAATTGCAAGTATCATAATCCAAAGATAGCAATTCGTCATCATGCTTTGCAAACAATCAGAAGATGTAAAATTACTGCCGCCATAACGAAGCGCATAAAAAACACCACTGATGATTGCAAGGCACAATGTGGGAATACGGACTTTTTCTATGATTTCCTGTATTTCTTCATGTGAAAAAACATAGTAGCCAATTAGAAATGCAGTAAAATAAATTCCGAAACGGTACATCGTCAGAACAGGCATATTTAAGATTTGTGAAGCTCCAAAAATCACAAAAAAAAGAAGTAATATAACCAACAAATTTACTTTTCCGCATAATGTCCATATCTTGTCCGCCTTATCTATTTTTCTAAATAGCACAAGGATACAGGAAAACAAAAACAGCATTTGAATAAACCAAAGAGGTCCCGTACCACTTATCGCAGAGATTGGATAAATCAAAGCTGGCGGTATATACTCAAGTCCGCCGCCCATTTTAATATTCAAATATCCTGTTATCCAATGAATAACAAACAAACCGAGTGTTGAGGGTATCAACAACTTGACCGCTCTTTCTTTTATGAATTGTTTTTCCGTCCGGCTTTGTAAAGCAAACCTTGCGCTCATACCCGCAATAACAAATAAAAGTACCATAAACCACGGATATATCATACAGGCGATCCAATCAAATACAGAAATACTTACTGCCTCCGAAATACCACCCAAAATACCAATGCCATTAAACATATAAAAAACGTGGTAAATTAAAACCAATAGAACAGTCGTCCATCGTATGTTATCAAGATAAATTTTTCTCAATTCAGTTCCTTCCCTCGTTATCCATATCTGTTTCAAAGACAGCGGCAGTAAATTGAGCAAATGCACTTTTAGGCGGGATCGCCAATCCTTTTTTTTCATCTCCCAAAATAATCAAAGTATCTCCCGGATTGATTTCAAATATATCGCGAGCCTGCTTGGGTATCACTATCTGCCCTTTTTCTCCGACTGTAACTGTCCATGCGAATTTTCCTTTTGGCTTTTTCATAAATAAACCTCCCGTTTGCTAAGTGTGTTTTGTATAACTAATTATACTTAACAAACTTTATAAAATCAATAGGATTTTACAACAAGTTTTTTCTTGTCCTTTTCTCTTTTCAAAATAATGTGTGTGGATCTTTCTCTGCATTGTGGAATAGAGGTTCATTACATACAGCAATTACCGAACAAAAAAAGACTATAACCGTCAACCGTCATAGCCTGTTACAACCATATCAATTCCCTATAAATTCTTTGCAAAAAAGGTTGTCTTGCGTTTTTGCGTAAAATGCTATAAAATGAGAAAATCAGAAGAGAAGAGGAGGCGATCACATGTTTCGTCTGTGGGCGAGAACCTTTCGCGACAACCGCATGCTTCAGGACACCGTCGTCACCGACGACAGCGAGGATACGCGCACTCACAAGGTTTTCCGCGCCCTGGACGAGGTCTGCCTCCGCTTTGACCTGGGACGTCCCATCTGGCTGGAAAACACCGTCTCCGATTTCAAACGCAGATCGAAAGCCCGCTTCACGCAGGATCATTTCATGGAAACCATCGATTTCGACTATCTGGAAATCCAAATTATTGAAGAAGATTAAAAAATTTCAAATTTTCCCTTGACTATTCCTCGAAAATGGTGTAGTATTCTTGTTGTTCAGAAGTAGTTTTTAAAACTACGTGTTGCGTTTTTAAAATCTTTACCATGTATTTTCCCATGTAATTTTGGACACGATACAAAAAAGATCTGAAATGAAATTTGCAATGAGAATGGAGGAATGAATATGCAGATTACAATACGGGAACCCGGCAGCGCGATCACACACTTTATCGGAATGGTTATGGCGTTATTCGCTGCGGTGCCTCTTTTAATCAAAGCCGGCGCCGCTTCCGGAAGCCGCAATCTGGCCGCTATGGCGATCTTTATGGCGAGCATGATCCTGCTCTACGGCGCAAGCGCCACCTATCACTCGGTGAACCTCACCGGACGCGGGCTCCGCATCTTCCGCAAGCTGGATCACATGATGATTTTCGTGCTGATCGCCGGCTCCTACACGCCGGTGTGCCTGCTGGTGCTGGGCGGCAGATCCGGTTACGCTCTTCTGGCCCTGGTATGGGGAATCGCTCTGGCGGGAATGATCATCAAGGCATGCTGGATCACCTGTCCGAAATGGTTCTCCTCCCTGATCTATATTTCCATGGGCTGGGTCTGCCTACTGGTGTTCGGCCAGCTGCTCCACACCCTTCCCACCGCCGCCTTTCTCTGGCTCCTGGCCGGAGGCATCATCTACACGGTGGGAGGCGTGATCTATGCCCTAAAGCTGCCGATCTTTAACGCCAAACATGAAAACTTCGGTTCCCACGAGGTCTTTCACCTCTTTGTCATGGGCGGCAGCATCTGCCACTTTATCTTCATGTACCTGTACGTGGCCTGAAGGACACTTGCTTTTTTCAATTTGTTATTTGTTTTTTCAGGTGAGCACCATGCCGGTCTCCATATACACCGGCACCGCGCGAAGCAGGATCATATCCAGTGTACCCGCAATAATGATCAGATAACAGAATACGATTCCCAGATTCGCTCCCCAGTTGGGGAGCGAAAATTTTCCGATCCGCAACAGGGACAGCTCCTCAATCCCCCTGACCGCATAATACATCAGCGGGATCAGCCCCGGCAGAAGGTATCGCCCCTGATGCTGATAGTCCATGGTATAGGCGTAATACACCATCAGCACAAACGGCATCAAAATACAGAAGATCATATTCGCATGGAAGAAAAGCCTCCGGCCGCTCATCCGGGCCCGCCCCTTTCTTTGGCACAGATAAGAAAGGCATCCCAGCGCGCCCGCTCCGAAGAAGAGCTTGTACAGTCGGTACAGCCAGGGGCCGGCGTAAATCGACATGGAGCCGTAGGCGGCCACGAAGCTGTAAAAGGCGCCCTCAAGGGTGTTTCTCTCGCGAAGCATATACCACACGGAAAGCCCCATGCTTTGATAGGTTTTCAAATCTTCCTTCCCAACGCCAAACAGATCCCGCATTTTCTCTCTGGTGGCAAGCCCCAGAAAATCTCCGTCCAGGACGATGTAGCTCCGGATAAACCACCAGCCGATCCCCAGAAGCACAATGGCGCTGATCAGGCAGCCCCACCGCAGCATCGGTTTCCACCGGCAGCGCAGACCTCCCTTCTCCCTCCGGAAAAAATAGGCCGCAAAGAGAAGAATACAGCTTAAAATATATCCGTAGGCGTTGTAGTAGGAGAGCGCACAGAGTATGATCCCGCCGCTCATCCACAGGCTGTTTTTCCAGGAAATACCGTCCTGATACAGGCACACGATTCCGTACAGCATCATAGCCGTCGCAAGCATACAGCAGGAATCCGTGTTCACATAGGTATGTATAAAGATGCTCTGGGGCAGGTACATCACCCCGAAGCAGAACAGCCATCGAAAGCGCCTGTCTGAGAAAAGCCTTCTGCCCAGCAGATAAACCACCGCCGCCATGAGCACCCCGAAGGTGACATTCACCAGCCTGGCCGCATAGAGAAGCCCCAACTCCGAGTCCGTGAACAAACGGACAAAGCGCATCACATACCCCTGGACGATATAGGGAAACACGTTGTACAGACCGTAGGAAAAGCCGTACCCGGGGATCCGGATCTCTTCCTCCATACCGGTGGGAATCCTTCCGTACCTGCAGATAAACTGCGGAACCAGGTATCTTGCGTGCTCATCGGGCGGATTGGCATACTGGGGCGGAGTGTCCGCCAGCGGGTGGCGCAACGCCACCGTGAGCGCCAGCGCCAAAAAACCGAGCAGATACCCTGTCAAAATCACCCTGTCGGCGTTCTGCCGCTTACCGTCAGTCCTCATAGCCGTTCGGATTGTTTTTCTGCCAGCGCCAGGAGTCCGCGCACATCTCCCGTATGCCAAACTCCGCCTCCCAGCCGAGCTCCTCCTTCGCCCTGGAGGCGTCGGCGTAGCAGGTCGCAATATCGCCCGCACGGCGCGGCTTGATGACATAGGGGATCTTCACCCCCGTGGCTTCCTCAAAATTCTTCACGATATCCAGCACGCTGTAGCCCACGCCGGTGCCCAGATTGTAAATTTTAAGCCCCGCATTCTCCTCGATCTTTTTCAGGGCCTTGACATGACCTCTGGCCAGATCCACCACGTGGATATAGTCGCGCACGCCGGTTCCGTCATGTGTGTCATAATCGTTTCCAAACACCCCCAGCTCCTTCAGCTTTCCCACCGCCACCTGGGTGATATAGGGCATCAGGTTGTTGGGGATCCCGTTGGGGTTCTCGCCCATGGTCCCGCTCTGGTGCGCACCGATCGGGTTGAAATAGCGAAGCAGAATCACATTCCACTCGTTGTCCGCCTTCTGAATATCGCTCAGTATCTGCTCCAGCATGGACTTTGTCCAGCCGTAGGGGTTGGTGCACTGTCCCTTGGGACATTCCTCCGTGATGGGGATAAACGCCGGATTGCCGTACACGGTGGCGCTGGAGGAGAAAATGATATTCTTCACATGATGCCTGCGCATCACATCCACCAGAGTCAATGTGCCCGCAATGTTGTTCTCATAATATTCCCAGGGCTTCTGAACGGACTCGCCCACCGCCTTCAGTCCGGCAAAGTGGATCACCGCGTCGATCTTCTCCTTGGAAAAGATCTCCTCTAACGCCTCCCTGTCCAGAATGTCCGCCTTGTAGAAGGGGACCTTCCTGCCGGTGATCGCCGCCACGCGCTCCAGGGACTTCTCGCTGGAATTGCACAGATTGTCCAGCACCACCACATCGTACCCCGCCTGCTGAAGCTCCACCACCGTGTGGCTTCCGATGAAACCAGCGCCTCCTGTCACCAAAATCTTCATACCTTCTCCTCTCTGTCCGTCTCCTGCGGACTCTCCAAACTGTTTCGTTTTCTGTACCGCCCGTCGGCCTGCCGACATCCTCAGCTGTCTTCTTGGACTCTCCAAACTGTTTCGTTTTCCGTACCGCCCGTCGGGTCAAAGCGTCACGCCGTTCTCCTGCAGTAGGGCCCTCGCGCTCTCCACCGAATCCACTCCGGTCTTATTCTTGATGGGGGCAAACTCCCGATTGCGCACCACCTCGTAGGGCAGGCAGCTATCCATCTGATGAATCATGTCAAGCACCAGATTTTCAAATTTATAACCGTTGGGCTCCTCCGGCTTCACCGGCCTCCCCTCACCGTCCAGGTGGGGGATCTTTTTCTCCACAATATGAAGCGGCAGATTGCCCGCGGCGAGCCGCTCCAGATCCGGCACCCGAAACAGGTAATTTAAAATCACTCCAAAATAGTACGCCGGATCTCCGTTCTCATCCCTGGCGTTCATCAGCTCGTCCGTCAGCTCATAGTACTCCACGATGGACGGCCTGCCGTCCTCCAGACACATAACGCCCACCTTCTCGTCCGGCGCGTTCTTTTTCACCACCTTGGCGCCCACCGCACATTCCTTCCGGATCGTGGCGCCCACGAAGCAAGGATCCGCGATCCGCTGCAGCACGTTGTCCACCGCAAACACATTCAGCCACTCTATGCCCTCTCTGTGCACCACATCCAGAAGGCCGCTGTTTTTCATAGACACGAACCAGCCGCCGTTTCCGTTGGGGGAGGTAGCCATCTTGCCCTTTTCCTCCAGGTAGATCCTGCCCTGATAATCCACAGCCGCCGCCATCTCCTGCTGAAAGAAATGCACATACTCCGGACGATATCCGAAGAAGTCCTTCTCCTTCAGAAAACGGGTGGTGGACTCGTGATTTTTGTCGCTGGTCATGACAAACAGATGGATCCAGGTATCTGCCTGCCGCACCACATCCATCAGATTCCGGATCAGACATTCAAAGATATACAGATCCCTGGTCAGACCTATATTGTACATCCCCTTGGGATCCTCCGACCCCAGGCGTGTCCCCATACCGCCTGCCAGAAGCACCGCGCCCACCTTTCCGGCGCGGATCGCCGCAAGTCCGGTCTCCGTAAAGCTTTCCCGATTCGCCTCGATCTCACTAAGCTGCATTGCCGCCAGCGGAGTGATGACCCCCTTCTTCACCAGATCCTCCCTGTGGGAGCAAGCCTCCAAAATACTCATATCGGTGGCTTCGATCTGATCCAACAGCGCCTGTCTCTCCCCCTCGGTCAGCTCCTCGTAATACTGAAGCACATGCTCCTGACCGTACTTTGCCAATTTTTCCTTTGCCTGCTCTAGCGTCATAACCCTACCTCACTTCCCAAGCATTTCTATTCTTTAGTATATCCCATTCCCGCGCTTTTCGCAATGCAAACCGACGCGCGGCATCACAGCGTAAGCTCGTCAAAAAAGTCCGCATAGCCCATCTTCTCCCCCCGGTAGCGCAAAAAGAACGCCTTCATCTCCGGATATTCCTCTCCGATGTCGGCTAAGACCGCGTCCAGATTCTCCTCCGTCAGACAGCCCAGCTCTGCAAAGAGCTCATAATACTCCCTGTCGTCCCCGTGCTCCTCCAAAAGCACCCGCCACGTCTCCTCGCTCTCACAGCCCTTCGTGTGGGCAACCAGATAATTTTGCGCCGTCTCCCGTGCCCTGGGATCCATGCTGTCGGGATATAAAAGCCGCAGAAGAAGCAGCCGCACCTTCTCCCTCCTCCGGCTGCTCATGTAGGCGGAAAGATCCGTACTCCCGTAATCCTCCTCCCCGCACAACACCTGCTTGGAGTAGCCGTCCTGATCGGAGGTCCCCAGCACGGCGAGCATCCTGGCATCCCAGCGCCCAAGCCATTCCCTGCTGCCGGCCTCCGCGCTGTCGAGGAGATAGTAGGCCCCCGCGGTCGTCACCGCCGCTGCCAGAAGCGCCGCCACCAGGGGGCTCTTGCCGCGCACGGCGAGACTTTTCAATTTGCCGCACTCCAAAAATACCGCTCTGCCGAAACGAAGCGCTCCGCCCGGCAGCTCCACCTGCTCCAAAACATCACAGTAGGCAAACGCCCAATCCTCGATCTGCTCCACCGAGTCCGGCAGGCTCACCCTCCGCAGATTTTTTTTGCTCAAAAACGCTTTCTTCCCGATGACCTTCACCGGAGTCCCCTCGATCTGCTCCGGAAGCGCCACCTCTCCGGAAAGCCCGTGCCATCCGGTGACGCACACACCGCCCCGCCGTATCTCATAGCGCAGGCTCCCGCCTGCCAGTGGTATCTCCCTCTCCTGCATCGTTTCCTACCGTCTCCACGCTCTCCGTTTTTTGACATATGTGTCAGTTTCTTGCGCAGCCCCGACTTCCTACAGCTCCAGCGCGGCGATCTGCGCCTGGATGTCCCGACTTCTCTCGCTGAGCATCAGCTCCTTGTTGTGGCGCTGGTAGTCCTCGCTCCCAAAAGCGGCGATAAACTGGGCGCTGAAGCTGTTTACCGTAAGCTCCGTCACCAGAACCAGCATTTCATTGCCCTCCGCAAAGGCCTCCTCAACAAAGGAAAACAGCGCGTGCAGCCGCCCCTTCGTCTCCTCGGTCTCCCGCTTCAGCCGCGCCACCTGCCCGTCGTACCGTTCCTTCAGGAAGCGGAAAGCAGCCGCGCCGTCCGCAAGGTCGCCCACATACAGCTCCTTTCTGCTCTCCTCCAGAAAGCGCAGCACCAGACGATGCTTTTTGCGGTCCGCATCCGACAGCGCTCCGGCCGTCTGCAGAGAATCCAGAAGCTTTTGCCGCCCCTGTGCCTGCCGTTCCAAAAGCGCGATCACCTGCTCTGCGCGCGCCCCCTCCGCCTGCGCCTTGACCGCCTTGAGCGGCGCCCGCAGATCGGACAGGTACGCGCCCTGCTCCATAACGTCCTTCATATCCGCCTGCACCCGATCGAGAAGCATCCCCAAAAGAGAGAGGCGTTCGTCAAAGGCCGCCTCCCTTGCGCGGGCTACCGCCTGTTCAGAGGGCTTTCCCGCCAGGATCTCCTCGATCCGGTAGTCCCTTTTGTATTTGTTGTACAGATCATAATAGGCGGTAAACTCCTTCACCACCTTCTCATTGCGCAGATACTGTCCTACCAGGCTCTCGTCCACAGGCATCTGCTCTTCCTCGTAGAGAGTGAGGATCTGGGAAAGATCCTCCCAGCCCCGCGCCGTCACATAGCTGCGTCCCCTGGCAGTCATCTCCATACAGTAGAAATGATCCTTTTTGAGATCCAGGTAATTGACGATGGCGCTGTGCAGATGCCGGTCGGAAGCATACTCCTTCCACACCCGATAATCCGGTTCCACCTCCAGGATCTTCAAGCGGTCCAGCGTCACCACGTCAAATTCCCGCACCGACTTGTTGTATTCCGGCGGATTGCCGGCGGTCACGATCACCCATCCGTCCGGCACCTTATGCCGGCCGAACACCTTATACTGTAAAAACTGGAGCATGGACGGCGCCAACGTCTCCGACACACAGTTGATCTCATCCAGAAAGAGGATTCCCTCGCGGATTCCGCTCGCCTCCATCGTGTCATAAACGGAGGCGATGATCTCACTCATGGTATACTCCGACACGCTGTATTCTCTCCCCCCGTAGCTTTTCTGGGTGATAAAGGGAAGCCCCAGCGCCGACTGGCGCGTGTGGTGCGTCATGGAATAAGACACCAGCGCAATGCCCAGCTCCTGGGCGATCTGCTCCATGACGGCGGTCTTGCCGAGTCCCGGCGCCCCCAGCAGAAAGATCGGCCGCTGCCGGACCACGGGCACGCGGTACTCTCCAAACTCGTCTTTTTTCAGATAAAGCTTTACGGAATGTTTGATATATTCCTTTGCCTGTTTAATGTTCATTTGCGTTCTCCTCATCCTCCAGTTCATCGCTGTCCAAGATCACTTTCCTGCTCCACGGCGGGACCGGAGCGCGGTTTTCGTCCTCGTCCAAAAAAGCAAAAATCACCTCGTAATCCGGCATACGCTCCGGATAGATCCCATAGCCGTCCGTAAAGTAGATCAGCCCCTTCAGATCCTCAAACTCGCCCTGCTGCCGCAGGGATTCGATATAGGTGAATACCGGCCGGAAATCCGTGGCTCCAAAGCCGGTCAGCCTGCCGTAGCGCACAAATTTCTCAAAATCGTCGTCGCCGGTGATCCTGGTGTCGCTCTGCACCTCATTGTCGCACTGAATAATATGGACATTGACCTTGTGAAAAAAGTTCTCGCTGTCCTTTAAAAGAGAATAGGTCTTCCGAAGAAATGCCCTGACGACGGCCCCTCTACAGGACGCGGAAGTGTCAATGGCAATGACAAACTCCTTCACCTTATGCGCCTCCTTATACTCCAGAGGCTCGATCAGGGGCAGGTTGCCATAATGCTCCAGGCCGTATGTATAATAGATATAGTCAAATTCATCGTCGTTTACCGTGATGTCCTCCCCCACAACGGTAAAGTGCTTCAGGATCTCACTGTAGTCATAGCGGTCCCTGGTGGTCTCCTCCAGATTCTGCTCCAGCGTCTCCGCTCCGGACTTTGCCTTGGTGAAGGACTTTAAATCCGCCTTGATGCGCTCGCTGATCTTCTTCCACTGTTCCATGGTGACGGAAAGCTCCTCCCTGGGCTTCCACAGGGTATGCACATCCCGCACAAACAGCCCCTCCAGCTCCTCCCGCTCCCTGGAGGTCAGCGGGTTATGGCGTAGATAGCGGTAAATGCGCTCCGCCGTAAGGGGGCCTATGTCCTCCCGCAGGATCGTAAGCTTCCGCCTGGCGTCCTCATCCTGATCCAGCGCCACACCGGAAAGCCTCATATCCAAAATCACATTCTCCACGGCGATATCCGCCGCCAGATCCCACAGCGATGCCTCCAGCTTATCGTACTGGAAGCTGTGCGAAAAGATACAGTGTAACAGCAGATGGAGGTAACAGCGGGTCACATACCTCGGCTCCTGCTTATAGGCCTGCAGGATAAAGACGGGATCGTAAAAACAGCTCTGCCCGTCCGTCGCCATACACAAAGTATGCGGCTTCTCCTGCCGGCGCAGGTTAGAAAGAGCCGTGTCAAAGAAACGCAGATGCACCAGAATGTCGTCGTGGGCCAGGGTCATGATCTGTGCCGCCAGAGCGCTGATCTGTCGTTCGTCGGTGGCCATGCGGGAATCCCTCCTTCGATCCGGAATTTTACTCCAGATAACTGCATACGTCCCTTACATCCAAAAAGGAGATCATATGCTCCAGTTGTATTTCAAAATCACCATCGCCTTGTCATAGGCATAGAAATGCTTGTAACAGGTAAATTCGTCCCAACAAAATCATTATAAAATAGTTTTGCCAAATATGCCATAAAAACTTCCGTTTCTTTCCGAAAAACGATCCGTCCTTTCTCATACCTTCCCCCATACAAAAGGAAGGGACATCCGTACAATGTCCCTTCCCTTTCCGCTTCTTATTTCGCCTGGTGCTGATGCAGATATTTTTCCTTGGTCGCCAATCCCCCGCGAATATGGCGCTCCGATTTATTGACGTCCAATACTCTTCTGGCCTGCCTTGCAAGACTGGGGTTGATCTGGCTCAGCCGGTCTGTTACGTCTTTATGTACAGTACTCTTACTCACCCCAAAGGCTTTCGCTGTCTGCCGGACTGTGGCATTGCAGTCGATGATATAATTGGCGATGCTGATAGCACGCTCCTCGATATATTCCTTCATGATATGCCCTTAAGAATGTTTTTTACATCTTATGTGGCATTGGGCGCAGATATGCGTGATAAGCGCGATAACCGGATATATCCTGTCACTCCCGCGGCCTGAACAGTCCTTTTACTGCGCGCCGATCGTCTCCACGATGGACATCCTCTCGATCCGTCTGGCCGGCCCCACGACCGCAGCGACGGCGGAAGCGATCATTACCACCCCGATCACGCAAAATTCCAGGGCTGGAAGCCTCCACGCGCCGCCCCATCTGGAGATGATCATCTCCTGATACATCACATAGTGAATCGGAAGTCCCAACGCCAGTCCCGTGAGCAGTCCGCAGACAAGGTAGGCAGCCGTCTCCGCCGCCACCATAGCCTTCAACTGTCGGGCGCTGGCCCCTATCGCCCGCATCGCGCCGTACTGCCGCATCCTTGCAGACACGCTCATGCCGATGCTGTTGATCATATTAAACGCCGCGATCAGGGCAACGATCGCCAGAAAGCCGTAGACGAACAGGGCAAAGGAAGAATAAACGGCGCGCACCTCGTCGTTGCCTGCCCTCCGGTCGGAGAAGACGAAGCCGTCTCCGGCAATGCTCCGCAGCTCTTCCACCGCGCGGTCGGACTTATCCTTCAGCTGGAGATCAAGGATCGTATATCCGGCTTCGCCCGTGAGCTGCCGAAAGAGGCTCTCCGAACAAATCATCGTTCCGGTCTCCCCGCCTCTGTCAAACGGTGTGCCGCTCAAAATCCCCGCCACCGTTACCGTCTGGGGGCCAAGCCTCGTCTCGATCACGATCTCCTCATCCGGCTGTGCCGCAAACCCTTCCCTGGCAACCAAAAAAACGCCCTCTCCGTCCCGTACACGGTCCATGCTCCCCTGTAACACCTCGCCCTCGGCCCAGCCGAACTGCAAGGTCTCGTAGGAAATCAGATTCACCGCTCTCCTTTCGCCTCGAAGCAGAATGGGCAGGTCATAGGCAAAACTCCGGCCAAAAGCCCGGTCCACATAGGGGCTCTCCCTCAGTCCGGCAAGCAGAGAATCGGGTATCGTGCAGCTGTTGTCCCGACTCACCACCGACACATCCGGCGTGTAGGGCTGCAGCGGCGTCAACGCGTGCGACATAAAATCAACGCCCGTGCTAAAGCCCAAAAACAGGATAATGCTGAAAGCGAATGAGACCGTCAGGAGAAACAGATTCTTTTTGCTGCCGACGGCATGATGAATCCCGAGAGTGCTTTCCACGGGGAGCCATCCGGTGTTTGCCGCCCGCTTCGCCGCAAACACCGTGTCCGCATTGCCGGAAACTGCCGTCAAAGGGGAAACCCTCGCCGCTTTCTTTGCCGGAGATTTCGTCGCCGCAAGAACGGTGAAAAGACCGATCACACAGCCGGCAGCCAGACCGATCCAACTGACGCCAAAAAGCGGCATCCCGCTGAAATACGTGGGGCTGATCCTTTTCAGGATTCCACACAGGATCCAAACGACCGCCATACTGAAAAGAAGCCCCACGGGGATCGCCGTCCTGCACCAGGACAGCGCCTCCAGCCGCACCATGCGCCGAACCTGCTTTCTGTCCGCGCCCAGACACCGCATCAACCCAAAAAATTCTGTCCGCTGCGCCACATTACTGTTCAGGCTTCCCAGGATCATCAGCATACCGGCAAACGCCACCAGCACCGCGAGAAGGACCGCCACGAGATACAGCCTCAGAATATAGCTGTCCCAGCTCTGCAAAAGAAGCCCCAACAGCTTGGTGTTTTCACTCACGGCGTCTCTTGGGATCTGCAGGCGGGCGCAGATATCCTCCACGGTGCTCTGTATTCTGCAGCGGGGCCAAAACGCTACCAGATACTCAAAATCCTTCTCCAAAGTAGCCTCCTGGAAATGGGAAAGGTAGGCGTCCGTGTTCATACAGACACAAAAGGCCCCATATTTCAGCATATCTGCGGTATCTTCGATAAAGCCGCTGATCCGAAACGCAAGCGTCTCATCCGGCGTCGTGACCTCTATGGTGTCTCCCAGGGTAATCCCCAGACGGTCCCCAGCGCTTTTCGAGACGAGAACCTGATCGCTCTCCTGCGGAAATGTCCCTTCCAGAAGCCGGATGTCCGGATATAATTCCAAAAAAGGTTCATCAAAGCCGACCAGCGCCGTCTGGGTCCCCTGGATGGCATATCCCATATCCAGCCGATAGTTGGCCGCAGCGTAGCGGGAAGCGCTCTTTACCTCCGGACGGGCGCCGATCAAAGCGATCTGCTCCTCGCTCAATGATCGAAATATCACGTGCCAGGACCCGTCCTCCCGAATCGCCTGTTCCTTCTGTGCTTGCAGGAAGATATCGGCCATTCCGAATATGACGGAGATCAAAAAAACGGAGATCACAATACACAGCCTGGTCATTCTGGTCTGCCTGCGGCGCACTCTCGCCGAGATCGGGATCCATTCAAGATAACTTTTCATTGGCGCTTCCTCCCAAATCCTTCAGAATCCCGTCCGTGATCTGCAGCACCCGATCCGCCGAGGAGACCAGATTATGGTTGTGCGTGATCATCAGAATCGTCTGTTGATAGCGTCTGGATGCCTGTAGGAGCAAAGCCATAACGTCCCGGCTGCTCCTGCTGTCCAGATTTCCCGTGGGCTCGTCAGCCAGGATCAGCTTGGGCCGTGTGATCAGGGCGCGCCCAATAGCGACGCGTTGCTGCTGTCCGCCAGATAGCTGAGCGGGAAGATGGCGGCGTCTGTCTGTCAGGCCGAGCAGCTCCAAGATGCCGTTGACAGCCTCGGGGTCGGGCCTGCGATGATCCAGGAGCAGAGGAAACACGATATTTTGCTCCACATTCAGCTCCGACACGAGCTGAAAGGACTGAAAGACGAAGCCGATGCTGCGCCGCCGAAAGACCGTGCGCTCCTCCTCCCTCATGGAAAAGAGATCCTGCCGATCCACCGTGATGCTTCCGGCGGTCGGAACATCCAATGCCCCGATACAGTTTAACAGAGTGCTCTTGCCGGAGCCGGATTCCCCGATCACCGCCGCAAATTCCCCCTTTTTTAGGGAAAACGATACGTTTTTCAGGGCGTCCACCCGAATTTCGCCCTTGCCGTAGGTCTTGCATAAATTTTGTACTTTCAGGATTTCCATTGCCACAATACCTCCTTTACCACAACAAGAATAGCAAAGGATGCTTACGATCCGGTGAATTTAAGCTTACGATTCCGCAAGGAAGGAGAGCAGGAACGTCGTCCCTTGGTTCCGCTCGCTCTGTACCGAAATCCTACCGCCCTGTCCTTCCACAATGGATTTTGCCAGGGAAAGCCCCAGCCCGATCCCCTGTGTTTCCAGGGAGCCTGCGCTTCGGTAGAAACGTTTGAAAATGTGGTGTATGTCCTCCGGGGCTATCCCCCGTCCGTTATCGGAGACGAAAATATGCAGCATTGTCGGCGTGCGCTCCCAGGTGATGCGAATGACCCCGCCTGCCACGGTGTAGTCCAAAGCGTTTTTGACAATATTTTCCAGGGCTTCGCCCGTCCACTCCGGATCGCAGACCATCTCCTGCTCGGGATCTCCAAAGACCACGATCTGCTTGCCCTCGTTTCGGGCCCGTACCATCAGTTCATTGACGGAGCGCGCAATCAGCTCGGTGATCGGGCAACGGCTTTTGGCAAACGCAATATTTCCGGTGTCCAGCCGGGTGATTTTCAGCATGGACTGGATCAACCGCTCCATGCGCTTCAGGGAGGCCCCTATCTTTGCAGAGAACGCCCTCACCGTCCCCTCGTTGTCCGGTTCTTCTTCTATAATTTCCTGGTACATATTCAGAGCGGCAAGGGGCGTTTTTAGCTGATGGGAAATATCGGAAATCGTTTTTTTCAGAAAATCCTTCGCCATTTGCTCCGCTTCCTTCTCGGCCTGCAGCATGGTGGCAAGCTGCTCCACGGATGTAAATACCTGATAGAGCGCGCCTTCACTGTTTTGCGGCAAATGGCAGGAATAATCTCCGTCGATATAGCGGCCCAGTACCGCCTGGGCCTGCTCATACAGCCGGTTCCTTTTCCGGAGGAAAGCAAACGTGCCAAGGGCAAGTATCAACCCTAAAAGCAAGGCTGTCACAAGCAGAGAAGAAAACGTGTTTTTCCGGAACCGATCCACGAATGGAAGCATATGACTGTCTGTTTTTTTGCCGATACCGACAGCCGCCAGCAATTCCTGTCCCGCCTCGCTGACCTCAGTATTTGTGAGCACAGCGGCAGCCGCCTCCCGGGAGATCCCCCGTTCTAACAGAGCGGAAGCCACCGCCTCGTCATGCCCGATGTACATCGCCTTCGCACTGCCGATCTGCCTCGTTCCCCACAGCAGTCCTGCGCCAAAACACAGGAATGAAAAAAAGACCAAGAATAAAAGGAAATTCTTGATCTGTTTATCCCGCAGCAAACTCATACCGACACCTCTTTCCACTGGTAGCCAAATCCGCGGACCGTTATCAAATGCCTGGGATGGGACGGATCCGGCTCGATCTTTTCCCGAAGTCTCCTGACGTAGACGGACAGGGTGTTGCCGTCGACGAAATCCCCCGCGGCGTCCCACAATTCATTCAGGATGATATCTCTTGTAACGGTGCGGCCCGCGTTTCGGACCAGCAGACAGAGCAGTCGAAATTCCACGTTTGTCAAAGTAAGCGCTTTCCCGTCCAGAGATACACGGATGCCCAGGGGATCGATCGTAAGGCCGCCGCACTGAATCAGAGGATCGCTCCCGCCCTTCGCTGCGCCGGTCCTGCGCAGCAAAGCCCGAATACGCGAGCACAACTCCCCGAGCTTGAACGGCTTTGTAATATAGTCGTCACCGCCGCTGTCCAGCCCCCGAATGACATTTACCTCTTCGTCGGATGCGGTCAGAAAAATGATCGGGATCTTTGCGTTCTGCTTCCTCACCCGTTCACAGACGTCAAAACCTGTGCCGTCCGGCAGCGTGACATCCAAAATAAGCAGATCGTATCTCTGCATATCGGCCAGCCTCTGTAACGCCTCCGCTGTCGTGCGGGCCGTCTCGACTTCAAAATCATTTTTTGCCAGGGCATAGAGAAGTCCGTCCGTAAGGCTGATATCATCTTCCAGCAACAGGATCCTGTTTTTTTCCATGGCTAACCCCTCCCCGCGATCTGTCCGGCGCAAAGATAGATACACAGCCCGACGCAGGCGATCCATAGAATCAGAGGCACCGCGCGGGCAACCGTCCGATCTTCATATCGGCCGATCCGAGCTGCCGCCCTTGCCGCCGGAACACAGAGCACAGCATACCCCAGCCCCGCGAAAAACACGGGCGTACCCACAAGGGACACCAGCTTTAGCGACCAGTTTCCCATTCTCTGCACCACATCCCACGGGAAATACCGCCAGGACATTCCAAAAAGAAGCAGCGAGAGCCCTGCAAGGAACCGCTCCCCCCTACCTTCGCCTTCGCCCTTTATGCCGCACACCAGACGAAGCCACAAGCCGGTCACCAGACAGAGCATCATGCCAAGCCCCATGCCGGGGTGTCCGTCGCGAAACGCATAGGAGGTAAAAAGCTGCCCGATGCGGCAGCCTCTCCCCATAATGGAGGAAACCGCCTGGGCGCCGTATGCAAAGCCGTCCGAAAACAGATATTCCAAAAGATACCAAAGCCCCGGCGCAAACAGAAGCGCTCCGACCCCCACCGCCAGAAGCGGACGCACCCTCTTCCACCACAGCGCCGCCAGAAACGTGATCCCCGCGAGGCTCAAAAAGGAGACGGCATCCGCGTACCCGATACCGGCCAGCGCAGCAGCGGCCAGGGAAATCCAGACTCCGTATCGGTTCTCCTTTAAATTTAAAAGCTTTATGACAGCCCAGCCATAGAGCGGCAGAAGCATCCAGACAACCGCCTGCGAGAGATCCTCCCAATCATAGCATACCAGGATCCGGTACGGACAGGTCATATAGAGCGCGACCCCCAGGCAGACGGCCGGATCGTCCCCCGCTTTCTCTCCGCCGCTTCCCGCCGCACTCTGAAAAAACAGAAGCGCCGACAGCAGTGTCAACAGCTGCAGCAGCGACAGAAAAACGCGATAAGCCGCCGTCAGGCTGCCCGTCAGACGGTACAGGAGCACGGGAAACCAAAACCAGAGATTGGAGTTCATCACATGCTTCCACTCCCCCAATGCCGCAAACACCTCCGCCGTCGGAAAAAGGCGGAATCCGCCCACATATATCTCTTCTATCCGGATGGCCCACTCCGCCATAGAGCCGCCGTCCACCAGGCGGCTGCTGCACACGGGAAACAGGACGGCCGCGGCCGTCGCCACATATAACATTTGATATAGGAAATCTGTCGTTTTCCGCTCCTTCCTCATCCCCAGAGTCCTCTCCTTCCGTCACGACGCCGTCTTTCGTCTCTTTCTCAGTCCCATCCCAGCGAAGACCGCCGCTGTCGCCAGCGCAAGCAGCTCGCTGACCCGCCAGTAGAACGGACTGACAAACCGCACCTGCACGCGCCCTTCATAATTTGCCGGCAGCACCACCCGCACCGTCTGATTGTCACTGGCAGTCACGGCAAGGCACTGTCCGGTATCCGCATCCACCGCCCGATAACCCTTGTAGAGAAGAAGCGGAACATCCACATAGCTCTCTGTCTCCGTCCGGTTCTCGCATACAAAGGCCGCCCCCAGACTGCCCTTCTCATAATCGCGCAGCTCCACCCCTTCCCCGGGGACAGCCGCGGAAAAGGTCAGCCTGCTCATGTCGGTCCCCTCGATCAGGTACTCCGCTCCGGAAATATAGCCAAAGCCCATACCCTCCTCGTTGTACAGCTCAAAATACCCCTCCTCATAATCCACGTAATCCAACAGATACAGGGAGGAGGTGGTCACTCCCAGGAAAGCCGCCAGCAGAAGCCCTCCGTACCATCGACGATCCCTCTCCTCAAAATACCACAGACAATACCCAAACACCAGCACCAGGCAGGCGGTTCCCCAGACCAAAAATCGGTAGGGAAATTGAATACTGCTTACAAGCGATGCCGTGACGGGGTTTAAAAACTGTATGCGGTCCCAGGGGAAAATGCGAAGGCTCATAGCCAGCAGAAGCGCGCCGATCAGGGCGGCTCTCCCGACAAAGGAAAGCCTTCCTCCCGCATCCCTCTGAAACCTCCCAAGGAGCCGGAGTGCGCCAAACAAAAGCAGCGCCGCAACCAACACAAGACCCGCTCCTATGGGTTCCGGCCCTAATCCGTCACTCTCTATTGCCTGCTTCACTCCCACGCCCCAAAAATGAAACGCCAGTTGTATCGGGTAGAGCCCTCTCTCCTGAATGGTTCTTCCGGACACATACTTGATATGCACTGCCTGCGTCAGATAGTAATCCACAAAGGGCACCAGAAACCACAGGCTGATCATCACCGCCGACAGCGCCCCCTTGGCCAGCTCCCAAAGGGTACTGCGCTGAAACACCCTGCGAAGGCAGAGCAGACAAAAGAGAATCGTCACCAGCGCCGTGATCTCACAGGTCAGCACGTGGGTCTGGATCAGTCCGGCAAAGCCAAACATCAGGGGGATCCATGAGGTCTGATATCCCTTCTCCTTCGGATCTTTCGCAAAGATACGGTAAAAGCCATAGAGCACCAGCGGCAGAAACGTGATGGCGCTTCCCTCTCCCACCAAGCCAACGCCAGCCAGCTTATACATGCGGACCACCGACAGGGTATACAGCGCGCTGCACACCAGTCCGATGTTTCTCTTTTCAAATATCCTGCGGAAGCAATCGTAGGCGATCCAGGCCGTCGCGATATTCAGCGCGATACAGTAGGCGTTGTAGCTGGCGGTCACCGGAAAGCCAAGAATCCGCAAAAGGGCCGGAAAATACAACAGGGAATTGCAGTAAAAGATGGCGTCCGCATACCCGTGATCATATACCCAGCGGGGCTCTAACCGCACCGGAAACTGACCGCTCAAAAGCCCGTCTTTCACTCCCTCGATCCTCTGCAGATGATAGGTCAGATCCGCCCCGGCAAGGGTGTAGCCGCACAGGTAGGGGAGGGACGCGAGAAAGCTGATCACCGCGAGCCAGAAAAACACCTGCTTCTTCTCTCGGGAAACCGAATATTCCCTGTCGTAATAGATATACAGCATCCCGCCGTAAACCGCGGCGGCCGCAAACAAAAGCGCCGTCAAAAGCATGGTCCAGAACGCCTTCGTCTCTTCCACTGTCAAATCACCGGTGGTCACAAGGCCCTCTCCCCCGTAATCCACCGTGACACAGAGATCCTCGGTCCCCTCGTAGAGCCAGATATCGTATCCGGTCTCGTCCAGACCGCTGTATAAATGCTCCCCGTTTGACTGCAGCCCACCAAAAAAGACGCTTCCGTCCTCCACATTGCAAAGCGCGGCCACGTCCGTATCCGTCCAATATTGCAGCCGCACGCGGTAAGTTCCGGCAGGCAGCGAAATCCCTTCATAAACGGTGGTGCTCCCCACGGGATCCTGCGGAAAAAAGCTGCCGCTTCCCGTGAAATGATACTCTCTGCAAGGAAACGCCAGCCGAATGAGCAAAAAAAGAAGCATCAAAAGAAAAAAGCACGTAAACAAAACAAACGGCTTTCTCTTCCAAACCTTTAATGCACTTAATCTCGATCTCAGCATAGCTCTTCCTTTTCCCGCATGATTTGTAAACATCTTAACATACTTCCCATTTTCTGTAAAGCCGGACGGCCTGCGGTTTTTGCAGTTCCTACACCTCGACCAGCTCCATGCGGCTGCTCAGATAGCGGTAGACCCGATCGGTCATCATTTCCCTCTCGTCAAAAACGATATTGGTGTGCTGAATTGCCGCCTTCATCTCGCTCAGCACCTTGTGGCGAACCGGATGGACCACCGCTTCGTGAATACTGGGGAAACCTACATAATAGTCCCCTTTCATCATCCAGGCCAGTTGTTCTTTTACATAGGGGTAAAATAGTGCGATCGCACCGTTGATCCACCGGGTAGTCGTCAGGCGGTATCCCCGCATACCTTCCTGTTCGTTCTCCTCTTCGATCCGAACGTTGATCTCTCCGTCTCCCGGCATAAAGATTCCATCATTTTGACTGCGTTGAAAGCGAATGTCATTCCCGTGAAACAGTCGGGGCGGCATCCTCACCCGCGTATTGAACAGCGCATTGTTCAGCAGAATATCGTCTTCCACGCCCCACTCCTCCGCCATCTCGCGGTAGATTTTCATGGTCGTGCAATCCTCCTCTGTCTCAAAGACAAGATCGTAGAGCACCAGGGCGACATCTCCAAACCGCCAGTAAATACAGTCTTCCAGCTCCTCCCGATTGCGGTAATAATTCAACGGTCTGAGAACCTGCCTCCTCCTGCAGCGTTCATAGCTGGCTCGCCACTTGGGCCTCCATTCTCCGTTTCCTCCGCTCTCCATTTTCTCCACGATCTCCGGAAGAACATGGATCCAGCCTCCCCGCCGGTAGCGCTCATATAACCGTTTTACACGCCAGTACTTCACACTGACGAGTCCGCCGTTCTCCCATGCCAGACAGAGCATATCGTCCAAGACGACCACATCACTTGCTCCGCGCGTGGTCAGATTGACCACCTTGATCATACGAACGCTCTCCTCATCCGTGTACATCACATGGCACTCAAACAGCCGAACGCAGACGTCCGCCCTCACCCTTTGGCGCAATACATTGTGGTAAAGCGCCCTCTTGAAATACTCATAAGTCATAATACTCTCCTTCTTTTGTAAAGTCATCCCTGTGGATGGCGCCTGAAAAATAAACGGGTAACTCGGCCGAAACGGCCTTTAGAAAAAAGGCAAGAGCCTTGAAAACTCTTGTTTATAGACTAACACGACATTTTGAGATTGTCAATAACTTATTTGTTATATTTATCTTTTTTATATAAGTCATTTATGATAATGTCTTAATAAACCACAAGAGAAAATGTCTCAAGTGTGGTAAACTTACCTCTGGAAACGGAGGTGGACATTATCAGGAGGATTGATTTAAACATGGATGAACAAAGGAAGTATGAGGTGATCAAGAAACTGGTCGACTCACAGGGCAACAAGGACAGGGCGGCCATGACATTGGGAATCTCCAGAAGACCTTGAGTTTCCGTACTTTGCAATAAGAGGAATAAAAAACAACAGTTGGGGATGTTCCGTTGTCATCATATGGAGA
>CANRLX010000042.1 GCA_947631615.1 uncultured Acetatifactor sp. | reverse complement strand
AGAACGACAAAAGCGCCACATTACACGGCGCTAATGTTTTTGATAATTTAAGACATTTTCAAAAATGCTTGACACGGTTTCCCATCAACATTCTCTCTTTCTTTCAAAATCCTTCAAAACCCTTCAAAGCCTTCCGAAACAATCTTCTTTATTTCTTGTCGTCCATAAACTGCGGCGGCACAAATCGGGAATTGCTCATGTTTTTGTAGTAGTCATAGGCCACCTGGGAGGAACGTCTCCCCTGCCGGATCTGTTCTCTGCTCTTTCGGAAATAATCCTCGATCAGCTTTTTGTTTCGCGCCTCCTGGGTCTGCACGGTCACGCCGAGATCTGTGACCTGTTTTACCAGCTCCTGGAGCGTCCGGATCTGCGCGGCGTAGCGGGTCCTGTCCTCCTGAAGCTGTCTGGACAGGTTGGCGTAGAGGATCTCGAAGCCATCGTCCAAACGGTTCAGCTCGTCGATCAGCTCGCCCTTCTCCTCCACATATTGGTCAAATTCATCCATGTTCACCGCGTCGGATTGAAAGATCTCCTGCTGCTTAAGATTGTAATCCTGGATCTTGTTCAGGACACGGATCTTCTTTTGCAGGCTTTCCTCCAGCACATTCAGATAATTTTCCATCAAGCATTATCCTGTTCTTTGTTTTTTTTCATGACTTCCTTCCAGGTCTCGCGCATGGTGTTCAGATGTCCCTTCGCCTCCTGCAGGATTTCGGCGTCCTTTTTCACATTCGCCTCTATCAGCCGCCTTCCAATGTACTCATACACTCTGTCAAAGTCCTCCGCAACAGGATAACTCATATCCAGCGTCTGCCTGAAGTAGTCGATGATCTTCTGTGCCTTAATGATGTTCTCATGCGCCTTAGGGATATCCTTCTGCTCGATCGCCATGATCCCCATATTGCAGAATTTGATCGCTCCGTCGTAGAGCATCAGCGTCAACTCTGCCGGGCTGGCGGTCAGCACCTTGTTTCTGTTATATTGCGTATAAGCATTCGGTAACGGCATCTTCAACCTCCATGTTGTCTCCGTATATCAAACTTATCCACTTCTGCCATCAGCCGCCCAGAAGGCTGGTGATGGAGCTTGCGCTGTTCTGCAGCTTCGCCATTGCGCTCTCCATCTGGGCAAATTTATTGTACCATTTATCCTCGTAGGCTGTCAGCTTCTTCTCCAGATCCTTGATCTTGCTGGTGTAGTCGTCGTAGTCGCTCTTCATCTTCTTGTCGTCATAGAAGTTGCCGAACGTCCGGTAACCCTCGACGGACTTGGAGAGCTTGCCCATCTCGGTATAGAGATTCTGGGACAGCTGGGAGAAGAAAGACACCACCGTATCCGGATCGCTTGCGATCATCTGCTTCAGCACATCTTCCTTGTCGGAAGAATTGGCGTCGTCCGCGTCGCCATCGATATGGTACGCATGGTGCTCGTTGTCAGCGGCCTCAAAATAACTCAGCGTATTGATGCCAAAGTCGCTCAGATACATTTTCTTTCCGTTGACTTCCACACCGCTCATCATACATTGCTGCAACGCGCTGTTTATCGCATACAGGTCATCATCCCGACGGAGCAGGGAATCCTTGATCTTCTTCTCCCACTCCTCGATCTCCTTGTCGGACATCTCCTCCTTTTCCTCGTCGGTCAGAGGCTCGTAGTCCTTGGCGGAGTCGGCGTTGTACAGTTTATCCATCTCATTGACGAGCTCGCTGTACGACTTGATGAGGTCCTTGATCATGTCGTAGATACCGTCGGTATCCATTTCCGTGGTGAGCGTAACATCCTCGCCATTGGTTTCCGTCAGCGCGGTGATCGTAAGGCCATTGACTTCAAAGGTGTTGGTGCTGTTGCTGAAGCGGGCGCCGTTTAAGTAGATCACGGCATCCTGTCCGTCCACCTTGCTCATGTAGCCTTCCTTTTCCGCGTCGGACGCACCCTCCGGAGCCTGGGCCAGCCCCAGGGACTTCAACAGAGCCTTGCTCGCTTCGTCATTGGCGCTGATATCAAAATCCGCCGCCTGTCCGGACTCCTTCGCACTGAGGAAAAGCCTGTGCTGGTTTGCATCAAAGTTCACATTCAGGCCGGCATCCTTGAGCTGGTTCATCAGGTCGGAGATCGTGGTCCTCTCGTTGACCGTAATGTCCACGGTGGAGCCGTCGCCCTTTGTCACCGTAAAGGTCGCCGCGCCGTCCTTGCCGTCCGTTTTCACGGCGCCGTTCTCCGGATCAAGCCCCAGTTTCTTCAGGGCCTCGCCGTCGCTGGAGGTAATGTTAAAATCAGCCGCCGTCCCGGAGCCAAACACCGTAACGGAAAACTTCTTATCCTGAAACGATGCCCTCAGTCCCGCATCGTTCATCTTCTGCGTCAGGCTGTCAATGGTCTCGCCTGCCTCAACCTTGATCTCCTGTGTGGTGCCGTCTCCGCGGGTCACGGTAAAGGTAGTGCCCTCGCTCACGCCGAGCTCCTGCAGAGTCGTAGCCCCGTCATTGTCCGCCTGGATCTCGCTGCCGGTAAGGGACGCCCTGGTGGACTTCAGACCCAGATTCTGCATGTTGGTGAGAGCCGTCGCGTTGCCGCTGATCTTACCGCCCGTAAGATATGCGGTCTTTGCCAGGCGCTCCACCCGAAGCGACTGAACGCTGTTCATCGCCGAATCGCTGGTCAGCACGCTCACCGCGTTGGAGTTGGACACCTTGGTGACCTTCTTCATATAGTCGGAGGTAAAGCGCAGATTGTTCAGCTTGCTCTGGAAGCTTTTCAGCTTGCTGTTCAAATCCTTCCAAAGATCCGTCTTCCACTCCAGCTTGGTCTGATCCTTCTTCGCATTGTCAACCTTTGTCCGTCTGGCAGCCACCAGCTCCTGAATCACGCTGTCTGTGTCCAGACCGGACGTAAGGCCGGTTAATCTCATCGGCATATTCTCATCCTCCTATCTCTTTTCATCGATCAGGATGCCCGCCATCTCCCAAACCTTGGCGATCATATCCAGAGTCTTCTCAGGGGGCAGCTCCTTTAAAACCTTCTTGGTATCTTTATCCACGATCTTGATCGTCACGCGGTTCGTCTCCTCGTGAATCCCAAAGATCGCTTCCGAATGGGAAGCCATGCTCTTGTTGAGCTGCTCCACCGCCTTTTTGATCTGCTCGTTCGTGGCGGTCTGCTGTTCGTTCCCCTGCTGGGAACCGTCCGCCGCACCCTTCTCCTGGGTGTTTTCCACCACACTGGTAGTCCGGTCAATCTTCTCCACCGGCTCCACATTGGTGTTGGTATAGCTCTCCGCCGTCCTCTCCGGAACGACAGGTTTCGTTGCGACAGTGCCCTGAGCCTGCGCAGTCATTACGCTTCCTAACGGTTCAATAGCCATTTTCAGTCACCTCCATGTGAAATTTCCGGCATCTTCCATCGACGCCTCTTCTTTTTAATGTGTACCCGCAAAGCTTCCATCCGCTTTCTAAGAGTTTTATCGGCAGAATCCATAAAAAAATTTATAGGGCAGTCATAAAACTACCCTAACAAATTTTTTAAAGCATCCATTCCCTCTGCATTGACAGCCTCTTTGTTCGCCGCCTGAATCTGGAGATACACTTCTTTTCGATATATGGAAACCTCCCTGGGAGCAGAGATGCCGATCTTGACCTGATCGCCCTTCACCTCCAGGATCGTCACCTCCACATTGTTGTTGATGACGATGGCCTCATTTTTTTTTCGGGATAACGCCAGCATCCTACTCACCTCCCTTTCTGGACTGAAGGAGGTCGTAAATGGGGAATTTCACCGGATAATCGCTGTTTTCCACGATGAGCTGACAGCCCTTCTTCTCCTCGGCGTTGATGATGATCGGCCCCTGAAGATTCACGCTCATCTTCGTCAGGTCGGAGGGCACCGTCACCGTCACCAAAACGATCAGATTTTCCTCCGTCAGGTTGCCCACACTGGCAAGCAGCTCATCCTCCACCTGGGGATTATAATCCGGCTTCACCACGAGGGGCTCCATCACGGGCATCGCAAAGGCAGGCTCGTCAAAGGACTGCAGGAACCGGATCCCCACATTGTCGCCCTGGTCCTCGTCGTGAAGCAGGGCAAACCTTTTCAGATCCGGAAAGCCGATGATGCCGTTCTCAAACGTAATGATTTTCTCGTCTGCGATTTCAATCTCGCCAAAAATTCTCGTCTTTATCTTCATGGAACTCCTATCCGCGCCGCTTCGCGCTCACTTAAATAAAATTCAACAGAGAGGTCTGCATCACCTTGCCGGACGCCATCAGTGCCGCCTCATAGGTCAGCTCCGCACTGGTCAGCGAGATCGCCACCTCGGTGATATCGATATCCTCATTTTCGCTCTTCAGGGTCTCAAAGGTAGTCTTCTGGTTCTGCATACGGTTGTCGATCAGCTCCAGCTTCTTGCTGAGCGTACCGTTGTTGGTGATCGCCAGGTTCGCCTGGTCCAGATACCCCTGAAACTCCGTGATCGCGCCCTCAAACATCTTCTGGCACTTATTCTTGGACAAGGTCCATGCCTTGGTCACGGCATCCAGCTGCTTCTGCAGTCTCGCCTTCTCCGACTCGTCGGTGGTAAGATCCAGCGCGCTGGCAATGTTGTTCTTTACCGCCTCGATATCCAGCACCTCCTGCATGGAGGCAACCAGATCGTCCACTTCCCTTCCCACGCCGTGCTGAAAGCACTGGTCCGCGGTAGAGTTGATGCGGATCGTCTGATTGAAGCCCACATCGTACTCAATCGCCTGTCTCTCCACGTTCCCGTCCAGATAACGGGGATTGTACTCCAGCGTGGAGCTCTCCACCAGATTTCCGTCTCTGTCGATATCCGTGCCCTTGCAATAGAAATAATGCTCGGGACGCAGGTCGCCGTCCTTCCAGTCGTCCTTCTGATAGGTCACGCGGATCTCGCCCTCGTTCACCGTGGAGGTGGTAGCGTCATCCTTGACCGCCGCCAGCTGGTCATAACGGTTGGAGCCCAAAAGCAGCTCTCCGGTCTCCGGCACATAGACGATGGCATCCGGATCCTCCGCCGCCACCGAATAGGGGTCGTCGTAGGAATGGACGGTGGTGATGCTCACAGTCCCGTCATCGCTGGGCCAGGTCACATTCTCATAGGTCACCTTTCCGTCGGCACCCACCTTTTTCTCCTGAAAGCTGATCGAGGGTTTTCCTCCCTCCAGGCAGTCATCATAGGCCAGACGGATCCGGTGGCAGGACACCACGTCGATATCCACATCCTCAAAATCCATCTCGTCGCTCATGGAATTGCTGTTGTTCCAGTTCAAAATATCCGTCTCGGCGCCGTTGACCTCCTTATGCGTCACAACGTGGGTCACCTCATCGATCACGCTGTTGTCAAGCTGCTCGGTGATCTCGTAATATCTCTTGATATCCTCCGGAAAGCTTAAGGAGGTGTCGGTCCGGTAGCCGCCGAACACATAGCGCCCCGCATAGTCCGCATCGCCGGTGGAATAGATCTCGTCGCCCAGCGCCTTGAGCTGCTCTAAGATCACCTCTCGGTCCTTGGCCTCCAGATCGCCGTTGGAGCCCTTGGTCGCCTCGGTCTTCATGCTGGTGACGATATCCGCCAGATTCTTCAGCGCCTCCTCCGTCACCTTCAGCCAGGATTCCGCATCCGCGATATTCTTGGTGTAATACTGCGTGATCTCCGTCACGCTGCTGCGCAGGCGCAGAGCGCGGATCGCCACCACAGGGTCGTCGGAGGGCCTGCTGACCTTTTTCTCCGTGGACATCTGCGTCGACAGCTTATCCTGATAGACCTTGTTGGTATTGATGTTGGCAAGATTATTTTTCTGCATGATCTTGTTGGTAATTCTCATTCTGGTCACCCTTTCTTGTCCGTGTAAACCTCCTGCCATCCCTGGCCCAGATCACGAGGACTGCTTTTTATTCGGTTTAAACGCCCGTCTCCAGGATCAGCCGGTCGTAGACCTCCGTCAAGGTCTGGATCATCTTGGCCGCCAGGCTGTAGGCGTTCTGGTACTTGACCATATTCACGGCCTCCTCATCCTCATCCACGCCGGAAATGGAGAGCCGCTGTGTATCAATCGTTCCGGAAATATTGCTGTAGCTGTCGTAGAACAGGTTTGCACTGGAGGCATTCAGCGCCACATCCGAGAGGACGCACTGCAGAAATTCCGACGCGGAAGCGCCTCGAAAGCTCAGCTTCTCCTTGTCAAAAGCCATATCGCTCAGCGCCTGCATCAAATCATCCTGCTCCACGCCGTCGCTCCCCAGGAATTTGGTGGCTAACAGCGTCGGATCGTTGATCATCGCCGTCAGGAGCGCAAAGTTTTTGGCGGTCAGGCGGTAATAGCTGTCGTCCGTAGAGGCCACGGTCAGAGACCCGCTGGCAAGCGCCGCCTTCGCATCCTCTTCCGCCTGCGTTTTCATAGCGTCGATATCGTCCGCTATCTCCGCGTCTGCATACTCGGACGCCACCTTATCCGCAGCTTCCTGCGCCTTCTTCTCCGCGTTCGCCTTGGCCTGTTTCTCGGCCCCCTCCTGGATCTGGTTCTGGACCGCCGGATCCGTCACGTCTTTTTTATCCTGCTCATACTGTGCCGTGATCTGTGTCACCAGGGCATCGATCTCGTCCTGAGTGGGATCCTGGTACACATTTGCATATTCTTCCTCATATTTAGGCTTGTAAAGGTTCTGGTAGGCGGTCCGATACAGCCCTTCGTACATGTCGGCCGCCAGCGCCTCCGTTACCTCCTCCCTGGTCAGCCCGTAATATTTGTCAAACCGGCCGTCCTCCGGAAACAAAAACTGCTCCTCATCCGTGGCGTGATCCCCCACAAACAGGCTGATGCCGGGAAGGTTCTCGGCGGTGAATCCGCTCTTTAACAGATCGTTGAATTTCTCGGCGAAGGTCCTCACCCACTCGTTCATCTGATTCATGTAATAAGGGATGCCCTGGTACTTGACGCCGGAGCCGATGCTGGCCTCCAGGCCGACGCGGTCATTGGTCAGGCGGGACTTGTTCAGCTCGCTGTCCGACAGCGTGAAGGTGTAGGAATACACCGGATTGCCCTCCGTGTCGTAGGAGATGGTATACTCCCAGGAATCGTAGTAAAATAACCGGTTCCCCAGGTTGATGATGCCGCCCTGATCCGACAGGTTACACTTGTTCATATCCTGCAGATACTCTCGGTTCACCTGGATGGTCACCGTGTCGTGAATGGCGGATGTGCCGTCCTCCTTCTCGATGGTCACGGTCCCTATGCCGGTGATGTCTCCGTGGAAGTACTCGCCGTTGTTGCCGTCGCGCATCTCCACCAGCCCTCTGAGCGCTCCGCCCATCGCCGCGTTGTCCAGCTTGAAATCCAGGCCGTCCTCCCACTGGATGTCATACAGGCCGTCAATGTCGGTCTGATTGACCTTCTCGTACTCTTTCCTCGCAACACACTCCAGCTTCCGGTAGTCGTTGGTGTTCACCAGAAGCTGTCCTCCGGCGATCTTCACGCTGAAATTATTCGCGCCCGTCACTCGGTCCGGATTGTTGTCATCTATGATAGGGGTCTCCTTGACCTCGATATCCACGATCTCCGAGAGCTGATCCAGAAGAAGCGTGCGCCTGTCGCGCAGCTCATTCGCCTTGCCGCCGGTGGAGAGCTCGATCGTATTGATCTGCTTATTCAGGCTGGCAATCTCGGCCGCCAGGGAGTTGATCTCATCCACCTTCAGCTTGATCTCCTGGTTGACGTCCTTCTGCATCTTCTCCAGGTTTCCCGCCTGGCCGTTAAAATACTCCACCAAAGAATCCGCAAAGCCCACAAACTGGGATCTGGTCGTGGCGTCACTGGGATTCTTGGCCAGTTCCTGCAGGCCGTTCACCATGAGCTGGTCAAACAGGGATTTGAAACCGGCATTGAGTCCGGTGTCGTCGAAATAATCCTCCATCTGCGTCATATAGTACTGTTTCATACTGTATTCGCCCACGTTGGACTGATTGCTCCAGTACTTGTTGTCGTAAAATTCATCGCGGATGCGCTCGATCGCCAGAGTCTCAACACCGGCGCCCGCGCAGCCATACGTCTGGAACACGCGCAGAGCGTTGCTGGCCTGCTGCTGTACCTGCTGCCTGCTGTAGCCCTCCGTCTGAACGTTCGCGATGTTGTTGGAGGTGGTATTCAGCGCCGCATTTCCCGCCAGCAATCCCTTATATGCAATGTTTAATCCGAAAAATTGTGATGGCATCCTGCTACCTCCTCACTCAAGTCCCCAATGTGCTGATAATGTGTTCCAGCATCTCGCTGATCACATTGATGTACCGGCTCGCCGCATTGTAGGAGTTCTGGAATTTAATCATGTTGGACAGCTCCTCGTCATCGGAGACACCCACCACCTGTTCCCTGGCGTTAAACGCCGCCTCCACCGTATCCTCCTGATTGGAGTAGATGCTGCGGTACACATAGCCGGAGTTAGAAATCTGCGCCACCAGATCGTCGTAGTACTCGGTGAAGGTGTTTTGCTTCTCCACGTTGGGGTTTAAGGTGTAGATCTCCTCGTTGAAGGCCGCCTTGAATTTCTCCATCAGCGCCTCGTCCTCCGAGCCGTCCGGAAGCCGAAATCCCAGAGTGGAGGGCTTCTGCATCAGCTCCTGATTGATCTGGAGGTTCGTCAGCGTGTAGAGCGAATCCGCTTGAGCGGAATCCTCCTCGTTGTACACCCAGTACACATTGCCGTCGATATCCTGCACCTTCTCATATCCCGCCGTGGTGATCTTCTGGAAAAGCTGGATGGGGCTTCCATCCTCCGCTCTCAGGTAACCGCCCACATTGTCCTTCGCATAGTTGGTGATCGTGCGCTTGGAGCCGTCCGCAAGCGTGATCTCCAGCGGCTCCTGCTGCACTCCAGCGGCTTCCGCCAAAAGGCTGTTGAATTTCGTCACCATGTGGTGGACCAGTTGGTCAAACTCCGCCTGAATATTCATAAGCACGGACTGGGAAATGTTGTCGTAATTGCCGTCCTGAATGTCCGTGTAATTTGCTCTGTGATCTCCTCTGGCCAGAAGCATCGCCTTGAGCCCGCCGATATCCGTATTCAGATCGGAGGAAATCTCGCGGGAGAGGTCAAACACCTCCGCGCCGTCGATGTTATACTTCTTACTGCCGTCCGCCAGATAGGTGTAAGAGGCGTTCTGGGGCCAGAAGGGCGTGTAGAAACCGGTCGTGGCATCTCTGTCCAGCGCGATCTCATAACACATGGTCCCCTTCACAAAGTCAACGCCCTCGATCTGCACGGAGACGTTGCCCATGATATCCTCTTTCCAGGTCATATCCGTGAGCTCGCCCAGCTCGTCGAGGATCTGGTTCCTCAGATCCCTCAGATCGTTCGCGTGCTCTATGCCGCCGCTCTCGATCGCCCGGATACGGGTGTTTAAGTCAAGGATCTGGTTGCCGTAGGCATTGATCTTGTCGACCTGCTGCTTGACCTGTTTGTTCAAATTGTCCTGATATTTAGAAAGACCGTCGTAGATGGAAGAGGCGCGTGTGAGAAACTCGGAAGCCCTCTGCACCAACATTCCCTGGGTCACGGAGCTGCAAGGATCCTTCGACAACTCCTCTACGGCCGTCCAGAAATCGCTCAAGGTATCGCCAAACGCCTCGCCGTTCAGCTCTCCAAACAAAGTTTCCGTCTCCTCCAGGACTCCGGTGCTCACCTCGTAGAACATACTGCGGCCGGATTCCTTCCGATAGGTCTTATCCAAAAAATAATCGCGGATCTGCTTTGCCCTGGTGTAGGACACGCCTAAACCGTACTGTTTATTTGCGACGGATTCGGGATTGACGGAAATCGTGACATAACGCCTGCTTCCCAGCTGCACCTGCTGTCTGGTGTAGCCGTCGGTGCCTGCGTTCGTAAGATTGTGCGCTGTGGTATTCAGCGCGCCCTGACTTGTCTGTAATCCGGATGATCCGACATATAAACTGCCCATCAATGGCATGGTCATTCACCTCCACATTTCACAAGGATAACTCTCACTGCTTGGCGTCAAATCCGCTTCTGCTGACACCCATGGTGTCTCCCGCATTATACGCGCCCTTGTTGTAGTTCGCCGTCTCGGGAGCCGTCTTCGCCGCCTGCATCAGATTCATCTCAAACTCCACCATCTCCAGCGCATTGGCCAAGAGTTCCCGGTTCTGTTCGTTGACCCGCTGCAGTATTTTCACAGTGCCCTGCAACTCATCGTGCACCTTCGCCAGAGCAGCCGCCTCCGCAGGCCTGGACGAAAGCATGTCGATCAGATTTTTGAGTTTCAGCGTCGCGACATCCTTGTTCAACACATTGGCAATGTCGGCAGTGACCTCCACCCTTTTCTTTTCCAGGTTGGCGATCCTGCTGACCAGCTCTTGTTCCTCATCCGTGATTTTCTGTAGATTTTCTAAGTTACCGCTGACAATAATCGACGTCTTTTTCTCTGATAATTCGAGCAGCCCTTTGTATTCCGAGCTTTCCCTGTTCAGTACATCTATCAGGTTCTCCATCAAACTAGCCACTCGAATTACCTCATTTCTTCATATTTCTGCAACAATTTATCGGCAAAGCTCTCCGCAGACACCTGATACGTGCCGTTGTCGATCCTCGCCTTGATAGGAGCCGTCAGTTCTTCCCTGATATCAGGAGCGCTGGCAACGGCAGCCTTCGCGGTCTGGAAATCCTTTCCAAGACTGCTGATCTGCAGCTGCACCTTATCGCTGGGAGCAGCGCTTTTCGCCTGCTGACTCTTCTTCACCTTACCGGACTGATATAACTGCTGCACCTGTGTGTAAGCCTCAATACGCATATCGGACTCCTCCTTTCTTTCATTCACTCATAATACTTATCGGCGGCTTTTGGGAATACTTTAGGGAAGAGCCCGCAAAAAGCAAAAAAAACTTGCCAGAGACAGGCCTTATCGTATAAAATCTATTATATAAAATTCTATAAATAAGAGCGGAAAAATACTGGAGGTCGGATATGAGCAAGCGAATCCTTTTGGTCGACGACGACGCGATGAATCTGCGCATGGCGCAGGTGATCCTGAAGAAAACTCCCTATGAGATCCTCTCCGCCTCCTCCGGAGCGGAGTGCCTCCGTCTTCTGGGAGAGCAGCCGGTGGATCTGGTCCTGCTGGACATCGAGATGCCGGATATGAACGGAATTGAGACACTGGAAAAAATACGGGAAGCGGAATCTTTGTCCCAACTTCCCGTAATCTTTCTGTCCTCCTCCGACGACAGGGATACGCTGGAGGCCGCAAACCGGCTACAGGCCTCCGGCTTTATCAATAAGCCCTTCATCCCCCAAGCTCTCCTGGAGCAGATCGCGGGGGCGCTGGGGGATTAGAGCGGTAACTTCTGCGGATTTTGCGGATGCGGTGCACACAGACTCCAAACGGGGCCCCGAAGAAAACGTAGTAAAACACGCGGGATCCCGTGCTTTCCACGGGCTTTGCCTCGTCCGGATCCTCCGCATAATATAGGAGAACACGTCCGTTCTCTTCCTTCGGATAGTAGGCGCTTAGATCCCACATATGCCATTTGCCCTCCTCATCCTTATACCGCGCTACCCTGCTCTTACCATCCCAGAACGCCTCCACCACATTTCCGTTCCACATCCAGTAAAGCTCTTTCGCGTGATCCACAAGAAGATACGCGAGCACCGCTCCCATCGCACAGGCGAGCACGATCCAAACCCGCGCCTGAAAGCTCCTCTCCCTGGCGGCGTCATAGACATACTTCCCTCCGTCATACCCGTCCCAGGAATTGCCGTTGTCCTCCCGCCTTCTCTGCATCTTGCATCCCCCTCTCAGCCGTTTTTTCTACCTTATCAAAATATTTTATCATTTTCATCTTATTTTCTATTGAATTTCCCTGTTTCTTATAAGATACTATGCTTATATTCGGGAGGTGGACAAAGTGGCAAGAAAATTATTGGGCGAGCGCCACATCCTTGTGGAGCACATCAAAAGAGACGCGGAATACTCTATGCCCTCTCTGGACGTGTATGAAGACTGTTACGGAATCTGTTACATTGTCAGCGGGGACCGTTCCTTTTCCACGCCGGATTACACCTATTATATCCACGGAGGCGATATCGGGATCACCAACAAGGGGGTCTTTCACCGCACTTCCCCTCTGTCCGGCGAACCCTATGAGAGGTACGGCATCCGCTTTACGGATAAGGTCATCGCTCCCCTACTGGAGGTGATCGGCAAGGATACCTTTGCGCAGCTGATGTCCTGCCCCGGCTACCACATCCCGCCGGACAGTGTGCCGGAGATCCTAATGCTCTATGAGGATATGCTGCGGGAACAGAAGCACTTCTGCAAGACCTCTGAGCTGCTGATCAGCGGAATGTTGTACCGCCTGATCGTAACCGTTCTGCGGCAAAAAACGCCTGCCACCCCCGCAAGCGTCACTCTCAACATCCGAGATACTCCGATCATGAACATCCTATCCTATCTGGATTATCATTACGCCGAGAATCCTTCTGTGGAGGAGCTTGCAGCGATGGCAGGTCTCTCCGCATCCCATTTTATGAAGCGTTTCAAGGATTGTGTCGGTTCCACCTACATTTCCTACCTAAATACCTACAAGGTAAGGCTGGCGGAATACCTTCTGAGAAACAGGGAGCTTCCCCTGACCAGAATCGCAGAGGATCTGGGGTTTTGTAACGTCAACTATTTCAGCACCCTCTTTAAGAGGGTCAACGGGAAAAGCCCCCTACAGTACCGCAAGGACATCACTCCGCCAGGTACATCTTAAGTCCCGCCTCGACGGCATCCACCGTCTCCTCCAGTGGGCTGTCCCCTCTCAGGTAGGCGGGCAGAGCCTCCAAGAGGACCGCTCTGATCTGTGCGTCCTCCATCGTGGGGCGCACAAGTCCCCGACAAAGCTCCACCAGTCTCTCCTCCGATTCCTCCGAATACTCCTTGATGTAAAACTCCTCATACTCCCCGTCGGCGGACGCGACGCTTGCCACCGCTTCCGAGTCGCTGCGGTCCTGCCCTTTCTGCATCTGCAGGGATTGGGCGTTGACCGGAAACCCTTCCCGATAGTCGGTATCCTGTACCTTTTGGGAGAGCGCAAACCGCAGAAAATCAAGCGCGGTTTCCACCCGTTCACTCTTCGCACACACACCGATACAGAGACCGGGCGTAAAAACATTTTCAAAGGCGGTAAATTCCCCCTCTATCGTTTCCACCATGCTGATAGGAAGCATACTTCCCTTAAAGCCGGACGCCTCGTCAAAAGCCAGCTTTGCCCTCGACGACAGATCCCACGTCCCATAATTGGCTCCGCCGTTTTCATGCTGTTCCACGATCCCGCAGTTGTCCGCAATCGCCTTCAGATAGGTGAGCCGCGTCGCAAGCTCCTCTCGGTCCAGCCCGCCTTCCTTCACCAGCTCTCCGCAGAAGACAGGATAAAACTGATCGATCAGCTCTTCCGCCGTCTGCTCTCCCATGTAGCTCTCCTGCGCAGACGACAGAAACGCGGCAAGCGACTCCATGGTCTCCATGTTTTCCGCAGAGATCTCCCGCCCAAGGGCTATCGGGAAACGAAACTGCAGGGGAACCACATATCTCGCGCCGTCCTCCCTTGCAAAGACGCCGGTGATATTGGCAAGCAGCTCTCTGCTCTCCTCCAGCGGGGCCACCACGTCGTCGATATCCAGAAGGATCCCTTTATCGACATAGGTGTCCGCATCCAGATGATCCAGCACGATCATATCCGGCGCATCCTCCCCCAGCAATACCGTGTTCAAGTCCCGATATACCGAATCATAGTCGTGGGGACTGTAGCGCTCCGAAAGAGAGTAGGCCGCGTCGATCTCGACCTTCACCTCCGGATGCTCCCGATGGTACAAAATAGCGGCCTGCTGCAGCAGATAGCTCTCATCCACCGTATAGATCGTCAACACCTCCACCGTCCGCCGCACCGCGTCCGGATCAAAGGCATACTGAAAGAGGGACAGCTCCTCCCCCTGGCTGATCAGAGCGTAAACGGTTCCGTCCTCTCTGGCCGCCATTCCCAGCCATCTTGTGTCCGGCAGGCCAAAGGACGCGTCCGCTCCCTCCATCAACGTCTCCCAGGTCTTTTCCTCAGACCCATACCGGAAAATGCCGTCTCTGCTCATAGCGATCAGTCCGCCGTCGGACAGGGCGCTTAGATAAACATAGCCGTCCCCCTTTTGGGCAAGCGGAATCACCGCCGTCTCCCCGTCCGGCCCGTGCTGTTCCACGCTTTCTGCAGAACCCGCATCATTGGTGGCGATCACATACAGGGTGTTTCCCTCCGCCGCCATCTCCTCACCGTAGCTTCCGGACATGGCGGAAATACTGTCCTCCACGCTGCCATCCTCACCCGACAGCAGATCGACCGTGTCAAAATTCAACGCTGCCAGCGTTCCGTCTTCCCGGGCCGCCATCGCGCGGATAATCGGATAGTAGCCGTACTGCTCGTTTGGCACCGTCCAGCCCTTCGGCGTGATCTCTACCGCCTGTCCCTCCGAAGCCTTCCAGAGATGGCCCTTGTAGTGGTCCTCTCCCTCGTCCGGATAGCAGGCATAGAGCCAGGATCCCCCCGTCTCGCTTCGCAGGAGGCTCGCCTCCATCCACTCCACGGCCGGCAGACGCAGCGCGCCCAACCATTCTTCCGTAATTTCGGAAAATTCTCCGTCGTACTTCCACTCCTGAAGGGTCGTCATCCCCTCCTCCTCGCCAAAAACAAGCATCCGCAGCTCATCGTCCACCACATACACCTGGGCAATGCTTTGCTCCGTCCACTCCTCCGGCAAGGAGATTTCCGTCTCCACATAGGCGCCCTTCACTTCCTGCGGCTGATCCGCCCGCGGCTTCTCCCCGCCTGCGGCGGCCCCATCCTGCATGTTCGCATCGCCCGCATGTCCGCAGGCGGTACAGGCTCCCACCATAAGGCACGCGGCCAGAAACGCTGCCGTCCACCGCGCTTTAATGCCTTTGTACGACACCTTTTTTCGTTCCCTCTCCGGCATCACTTTTTGACAACCTTTTAATTCCTTTTTCCTCACTCTTTGACCTCCTCTTCTCGGGGCTGTTGCTCCCTTATTACCGACCTGGCGGTTTCCCTCCTCAGTCTCATCATAGAAAGGCCGTGTATCAGAAGTGTATCAAAGTATGTCAAACCTCTATGTTCAGAGACACAGATGTGCAGTTGTCCGACACTTGTTACATGGGGCATAAAATCGGTATGGCTTTTTCATGCGGGAGATTTTTCAGTGATTTTATGGGTGAGGGATAATTAAATGTTATCTGTTAATTATTAGTGTGGGATGATTTATGATTATCTGATTAATTATAATTAAAGAATATTTTGTTAATTTTTATTGATTTTATTATCTATTAAAATTTTATAAAGTTTACGGAGAGAAATAAGGATGAAAACAATTCCAATTTTAGAATTTATATCAGAATTGAGTACAATTAAAAAAGATAATTGTATTGGACCTTGCCTATTTTTAGGTGCAGGTGCTGATGTTTCTAGTGGAGGAAAACAGTTTTCTGATTTAAAAAAAGTAATTGTTTCTAAGTTTCGCCAAAATAAAATTTATGAGCAAGAATCAATATCATTAATTGATAAGGATTTTAATGAAATAATGGAAAATCTTGATGACGAAAGCCGATGTAAAATTATAGAGTATTTTATAAGAAATACTCAGGAGTGGACACCTTCGGATGGCTATAAGTTGCTTATTTTATTAGCTAAGGAAAAATGTATTTCTTCTGTAATAACAACAAATTTTGCAAATTTATTGGAAAAAACGCAAGAACAAATGGGGATTGATGCTTTTCAAATTTTTTCTCCTGCTACTGCAATTCCAGCACAATACTTTATTAATGGAGAAGCATCTAAAGCAGTTTATTTAAAGATGCATGGAGATCTAAATGGAAAACATATTACGCATCTTACTAGTAAAGAAATTGAGAATAAACCATATCAAGAGGAGTTTATTAAATTATTTGAACATTTAATTTGTAATGAAACCATGGTTTTTTTAGGATATAGCGGATGGGACACTAAAATTGCAGAGATATTTGAGCACAATATAGAATCTATAAAAACTATATATTGGTGTAATGTAGTAGAACCAGATGAGAAAGCACCCTTAATTAGCTTATTTCGAAAAAATGATATTAGTATTAAATTTGTAGCTTATAACTTTGATCAGACTCTTCAAACAATAGCTACAGAATTATTTAAAGACAGACTTCTTTTTCATGTGGATTCAATCTTTATTTTAGCAATGATAAAATCTAAAATAAAAAGGTTGCAAATAGAATTTATTAAAAATATTCAGTCACAAACAGACGGAATTACAATAATAGATCGCACAAAACAGGACGTTTTAGAGGACTTTATTTTAGATCCTAATAGAAACTTATGTATAATATCAGGAAATTCCGGTGTTGGTAAAAGTTCATTATTATTAAAATTTTGCGAGTCATATCAAAATGATAGTCAGGTTTTTCCTATTCCTTTAAATTCTATGGTTACATATTCAAAAAACTTATTGGATTACATTGTTAAAAAATTAGGGTATGTAGCAAAAGACCCTTTTACAGTATTATATCAATTTTCTAGTTGGGCAAATGAACAGAATAAAGATTTTATTTTTATTATTGATAACCTTGGAAATAAAATTGGAACGGTAAAAGAGCTCGCAATTTTAATTAATAATGTGGTTGAATTAGCATATGTTGTTCGTGCATTTCGCCGTGTAAAATTTATTATAACTTTACGAACAAACATATGGAATAAAGTTTATCAATTTTTAGATATTAATTATCTTCAATCTATAATATGGAACAACGGAAAAGATAATAATAATGCATCTGTTCGTTTAGGAAGCTTTGATGAATACGAATTAGAGCAAGCACAAAAAAATATATTTGCTCTAACTAACCAATCGATATTATCTAATGATATATTGCAGTTAATAAAGGAGCCTTCACTTTATGGGTTAATTCAAAAAAATGCTTATGTTTTAGAAGATATCTCAAATTTAAATATTTACAAAGTGTTTAAACATACATTTTTTAATGGATCTTCAAAAAAAGTTTTAGAGAGGTTGGCATCTTCTTATTTTTATAAATATGTAAAGATATCACCTCAAAAGGAACTTTCGTGGGAATCTATTGAATATATGAAAAATAGTGAACAATTAAAAAATATAATTAGCATTGAAGAAGAAGAAATAACATTTAAAAATGATTTGGTTTTTGAATATTCTTTGGCTAGTTATTTGAATAGCAAAAATTATATTGAGATTTTTATACGGGATTATAAAAATTTTGAAGCAGAATATATCTCCAAGCAAGTACCTTTAATAGTTTATAATGGAATAATAAGATATTGTGGGATACTTTGTGAAGATTTTGGTAAAGTTATAAAACTATTGTATCTGCTTATAACATTAAATGAGCCTTCACCTCAAGTCACAAAAAAATTTGTAAATGATGTATTCAAATCAATGGCTTTATATAATGGCGACCAATATTCCCAAAATATATGCCATATTGAGACAAAGTGCGATGAATATCAAAAATTACAATTTTTTATAATTCACTCAACAGGTTTTTTAAAAGATGAATATGCATATTCTGTTTTAGATTATTTAAAGAAAAATTCTCCATCTGCAGTAACAGAATGTGTTATCTTATTGAATGACCGTTTTTCACGTGGATTACGTAAATTAAAAGATCATACGGATATTCAATTTTATTTTACAAATAAT
Source organism: uncultured Acetatifactor sp. (assembly GCA_947631615.1). Lineage (GTDB taxonomy): Bacteria > Bacillota > Clostridia > Lachnospirales > Lachnospiraceae > Acetatifactor. The sequence continues at coordinate 5,792 of CANRLX010000042.1, read as the reverse complement.
ATAAATTTTGTTGTGGGTAAAGATAATAATCCAGTTTCATTATTTTTACTTTTATTAATTATGGGAAGAATTGGAAAAGATAATACTTGTAAAGAGAATTACAAATTTATTTCACAATTAGTCAAAAAAAGAATTAAAAGTATTACAGTACAATTTACTAAAGCGGATATATTAAAAACTAAAGATTTATTTCTGAAAAATGCATATTTAATTTTTTTTAATGCGGGTAATGACTTAGAAGAAAAGTTTTATCATTATCCACAAAAATCAAAGATTATTCCAATTATAAATCAAATAAGTGAACATCGAAACTTGACTGAAGAACAGATTTCAACAATCAGTCTGCTAACAAATCATTTTGATGCGATAGACTTTTTTGTATGTAATATTATATTTATGTATATGGCATCATATAGTTTGGATTATGCTTTAAAAAATCTAGATGCACTATATAATAGTTTTGATGATAACACTACTGTTTTAGAGTTAGACTTTTATTTGAGTGCAGTTTTTTTATCTTGTTATATTGTCAATCCATTAGATAGACAGGCTTACTTATTTCGGTTTAAAAGTGTTATAAATGATTTTGAAATCAAATTATTTATCAGTCCATCTTCTGCTCGTTTATCGTCTGCCCGAAAATTTGCAGATAAATTTGAACTAGAATTTGAAGACGGTTTTAATTTGTTAACCAATTATACTTATACAGCACCAATGGGTAATTATGTAAAAGATGTGCCAAGTGAAACAGTAGATGAATATTTATCACTTTTATGGACGCTGGTTAATATGCTTGAAAAAAACGGTATGTATAACGATATGGTTCGTATTGTACAAACTATTAATCAGATGACAGTAAATTGGCCAGAAGAAGGATTAGAAGCATTAAATAAATTTAGTAATTATAGGCATTCAATTTTGCGAAAAGCAATTATACGTACCATAGGCGAAAACTACTTAAGATATCCTACTATTACCGAAACATTTTTAGAGCAAACGGGCGAAGCATTGTCAGATGATGAATTATTACAAATTTATGCAACTACAGATTCGCAGATTGAAAATCGCACATTGGAGCAATTGGTGTGGGCGAGAGTAATATATTACGCAAAAAAGTATCTAAATCCTCAAATTTTAGACGATGCCATAAAAATATTTAAGGAAGCAGATACTCTTACAGATGCTTTTACACTTTTGATTAAATGTTTACTTGTTTAAAATATATGCGAATCAAGTCGTCGAATAAATTTATTTCGTCATCCGTTATAAATAGATTTGGAGCCAGTGTAAAAGTATTTTCATAAATACCAACACAAGGAAGAATTAAACCATAATCTTTATTGCCAAGATGAATAGGATAATGTAAGGCTTTTTCAGATATTGAATACGCTAATTCTGGAAATGGCTTGTGAGTGTCCGGATGTATAATATCTATGCCTATAGCCATACCGACCATGCTAACTCGTCCAATAAAAGCAAATTCCTTTTTCAATCTGTTAATAATAGAATGTAGTTTTTTAATTTGTTCACTTAACTGGATTTGAAAGGCTGTATCTGTGACGATAGAAAATGCAGTATTTCCTAAGGCCATACCAAGCGGATTACTAGCAAAAGTAGAATGTGCAGAACCGCTAGGCCATATATCTGGTGAAATTAATTCCTCTCTGGCCCATATTCCAGATAATGGCCATAAACCATTTGTAATTGATTTACCAAAGGTAAAGGCATCCGGAACAATATTGTAATTTTCAAAAGACCATAATTTTCCTGTTCGATACATTCCCATTTGAATTTCATCCGCTATAAATAAAATGTTGTGCTTATGCAAAATAGGTAATAGTTCCTGATAATATGTTGATGGCGGAGCGACGTATCCTCCTCGTCCGAGAATAGGTTCAGCGAGAAAGGCAGTGTATGCAGAACTATTACTTTTCTTGTCATATATACCATAATATTCACTCTCAAACAGTTTTGCAAATCGTTTTAGACAAAACATTTGACAACTGTTTTGTTCTTGGCCATAGGCGCAATTCGTACAATATGGGAAGGGAACTCTATAAACATCAATCACTGATCCAAATTGGCGTTTGTAACGATAGCTAGAACTAATGCTTGAAGCTGCCATAGTCCTACCATGGTAACTGCCTTCAAATGCAAAAATATTTTTACTCCCTGTAGCATTAGCGATTAGCTTTAATACATCATCAATCGCTTGTGCGCCGCCAACATTAAAGTGAACTCTTCCTTTTATACCATATTTTTTTTCCATATATGTACATATGGAAGTTGCAAGTTTTACTTTTTCCACTGAAACAAACTCACTTGCTAGTGTTGGTAAAGTTCCCATTTGATGGATTATAGTATCTTGAAACATAGGATTCTTATATCCAAAGTTGGATGCACTATTATACATCTGCATATCCAGAAAAGGGATAAAATTTTCGTCATATAAAAAAGAACCATCACATTCAACAAAAATTTTTTTTGGTTTATGTCTTCCCGATGTATCACCTTGTGAACAATATTTTTTTTCTAATTCTAATATGTTTTTATTCATTACGCACCTTGTTATTTTATTATGAATTATAGTGGATAATCATAAATCATCCCACACTAATAATTAACAGATAACATTTAATTATCCATTATGCATCATACCTTAAACCAAGTATAAAACCAGATGTAACTATTAGTTTTTTGCTGTAACTTCCAAAAATAAGTAGTTTCTATCAGCTTTTGCTGTGTTTAAATATAACTTTACTATATCACATAATGCAAGTATATTCAATACCAATTCTGGTTTTTATCACTTTCCCATTACGTAAAGCCAACAATTGTGCTTGGACAAGATCCGGAGTTTCTCTTTTGACGGAATATTAAAATAGGCGGCGTAGACAAATCTGCCGACAAATCACTCCCCTCCACCAGCGCTTCACCGTTTAAAGTAGGGTAAAATCCCAGTTCAAGTCCTATGCCTTTCAATCGAGCACATTTGTTCCATAATCTATCGAAAACACCGCTGTATTGGAGCAGAACATTCCGAATTTCAGCGGCGGATTCCATCTTTATCAAATGTTTTTTTCAGTGCAGCTTCCGTAGGGAAAATGGATCCAATCAGAAAAACAAGCTGGACTGCGCAGACGATTCCTCCAACAGTCCCAATGACATCCTCTTCTTTGTTTAACACAAATAGAAAAGGGATAACAGATATGGTCAGTAATACCAATCCGCATTTGAGCCATAGCTTTCCGCAATACTTATGCGCAAATTCCCACGTATCTTTGTTCTTCATTGACATCGTTGTTCTATAGCCAAATGCGGCGTTAATATTTGAGGGAGCTTTTGTTAGAAACAGTTTTCCAAAACCAATCATTGTCAAAGGAATCAGTAAATCCATCAGCAACAGGAATATCCAAAAACCCATCCGATCTCCTCCTTCAAGGGGCTAATTCTCCCCGTTTCCATTCTAATGTAATTATACTAAGTCTTTTAAAATCCGTCAAATAGTGGAATAGAAACATTCCTATAACTTATAACACATACTCCTCCAATGCGGTATATTGAATATTTTTCAGTTTATTTTTTTCTAATAATTCTTTCGTTCTACGCGTAACAATCAATGACCCTTCCCAATTTTTAAAGTAAAACACATCCGACCCGTCCCTCTCGCCGCCTACGAACAAACCATGGATCTTATCAGGATCCACATGAAATGCTCCGCATGTAAGACATCTGGGTACTTCCTGCCCGCCCGTTTACCATCAATTCCTTATATTTCGATGTGTCAATGTCTAACCATTTTCCTCTTCTGTCATACCATCCCGTACAAGTGATCTCCTGTGTAGAAAATCCGGTAATATTGTTATCATATAAGGCCCTTAAAAATTTCTCACTGACGATAATACAGATCGGCGCAAAATAAAAATCACCCTCTTTTTTCCCGACAAAGCGCACTCGAAACCTATCATATTTTCTATCTGAAAAAACCGCTCCACACACACGGCATCTTCTCGTAATCGTCTGATTGCGCTCGTCTTCATATGCTTGCGCAAAATCTGTATAGGATTCTCGGACTACAAAAAATTCATTTGACATTTCACGATTCTTCCTGGTTTATTTTCGGGTTCGGTATCCTGATACCCCAGTCTTATTTTCCATGGATAATAGGTATAATGCTTTTAACTAATTCGATTCCTGATAATAATAGAAGTTTTCACATATGCGCTCTGTATAGTATATGTTATCGCTTCCATCATCCCAAGAATAGCCTTCCCCGTCTTCCACCAGCTCTTGCGATGGCCCCGAAATCCATCCCACAATGGCAGGCACATCGTCAGGCGAATAGTAAAATCCTGCTTGAAAGCTGGAAGTCATAATTCCTTCCGCGATACATTCAAATTGCAGGATCCCGTCGTTCCAGGCAGCATGATCATAAACATATAACACGCCCTCCAGATCATCCCATTCCACCGTACCGTCTGTGTGATACCCCTCAATCCTTTGGAGGATCGTTTCCTTCTGCTCCTCAAATACCGCCAAAACCCGTTCTTTCGGGGTCGGCCGGTTCCCGCAGGCGGTAAGGGAAAAGATGGAAAACAGAACCGTTATTGCAAACAGTATGCACTTTTTTCTTTTCAAATTTTTATGCGGATTATTCATAAAATCGTCTCTCCCTCTCACACAGGTTTTGGCGCTTTGCCTGCCCTTGCGAGACATCACTGCAGAGGCTGCCCGGGCCTTTCTGTCTTCAAAGCAGCTTTTTGATCTCCTCATTCCAGAAGCAGTCTTCCCTCTGCATTGCTTCCTGATCTGCCTCTATCAGCTTCTCTTTCAGGGCTTTCACATTTTCGATATAGGCTTCCGTGCCCTCTGTCAATCTTTTTTGGAGAAACGCCTGATAATAGAGCATACATTCATACAAGGCGTCCAGGGAAGTATTCACCAGTGTAAAACCCACATAGTCATAATCTTCACAGTCTTCGCTTTCTTCCGCTTCCTCCTGCATATCGTCGTCTGCAATATCATCGTCTGTAATATCATCACCGACGTATTCGTCAAGCTCATGGGATATCACAAGTATCTTACCGCTATTAGTGTTGATACCAATCCAATCGCCGTCTCCGGTATACCCCAAATAGTAATACCCTTCCTCAACATACCCGATATCCTCTGCATCCATTTCTTCAAAGTTCAGATAGGGCGCCGCGCTTTCCGGAAGACCATACTTTGACAATATTTTAATGTCTCCATCCCGCAACTTAAACTGCTTTAAAACGGCTTCCTCATAACAAATCATAGGATCTCCTGTCCACTTCTCTGTAAATTCATTTGCTTTCATAAATTTTACCTCCATTAGTATTTGTGTTTCCTTGATCAAAGCCAATCCAAATCCAGGCCCAGCTCTTCCTCTGTCTTTTCTAAATCGGCATCCCTTCGGGCCGCCAGATAAAATACTTCGTCCTCTCTCCTGTTGCTGCTTGTCAAGGACGTATTCATCATTTTTCATCACTTTTTCTTGGCTTGCCTTGTTTTCCATGCTCCAAATCATGGAGTATAACACGCTTTAGTTTATCTTCTACGCTTTGGGTACTTGTAGCAGAAAAATGTACCTCGACTAAGTAAGTTGTCTTATCAATCTTCTTTTGCAAACAGGGCGTTAATCGCCCTGTGGGGTTGGTCTGATTATTGTCGCTCATGTTCCTCCTTTTGGACGCAAAAAAAGCGCATGGTTTACAATTACTGTTCCATGCGCCTTTACGCTGCTATTTTGATATTAAATTATTTTGTTAATT
>CANRLX010000041.1 GCA_947631615.1 uncultured Acetatifactor sp. | reverse complement strand
TGTTTGCGGAGATTGCTGATTTCTTTATTACTTTTTGGGTGGATAATGTCATTGACAAGTTTGCTAAAAAGAAATAAGTAACTTCAGATTTGTCGAAACAACCATTACCACAATCACAACGGAATAGGCAACACAGCGTCAGAGCGTATAGAAACAAAAATGCCGCGGACAACCATTTTGTCCGCGGCATTTTTTTCTGCAATGTCCCTAGAGATTGCGATTGCTCTTTTATTATAGCCGGATTATCGTCGTATCTCTTATACGATCCCCTGTGCCGTCATAGCCTCTGCCACCTTCAGGAAGCCTGCAATGTTTGCGCCGGCAACATAGTTGCCTTCGCAGCCGTATTTCTTTGCGGCCTCATCCAGATTGTGGAAGATATTTACCATGATCCCCTTCAGCTTTGCGTCAACCTCCTCGAAGGTCCAGGAAAGTCTCTCGCTGTTCTGGCTCATCTCCAGAGCGGAGGTGGCAACACCGCCTGCGTTGGCAGCCTTGCCGGGGCAGAACAGAACGCCGTTTGCCTGCAGGTACTCCGTAGCTTCCATAGTGGTAGGCATGTTTGCGCCTTCCGCCACCGCGAAGCAGCCGTTGGCAACCAGAGCCTTCGCGTCGTCCAGATCCAGCTCGTTCTGGGTAGCGCAGGGAAGAGCCACGTCACACTTCACGTTCCACACGCCGTGCTCGCCGTTCTTCTTCTCGTGATACTCAGCGCTCTTTCTCGCTGCCGCATACTCGGTCAGCCGCGCGCGTTTTACCTCCTTCACCTGCTTTAACAGATCCACGTCGATTCCCTCGGGATCGTAAATCCAGCCGGTGGAGTCGGACACGGTCACGACCTTTGCGCCCAGCTGCTGAGCCTTCTGTGCGGCATAGATCGCAACGTTTCCGGAACCGGAGATCGCCACGGTCTTGCCGGCGATATCCTTGCCGTTGCACTTTAACATCTCCTCGGTCAGATACAGAAGGCCGTAGCCGGTTGCCTCGGTTCTCGCGAGAGAGCCGCCGTAGGAAAGCCCCTTGCCGGTGAGAACGCCCTCGTACAGTCCGGTGAGTCTCTTGTACTGTCCATACATATATCCGATCTCTCTCGCGCCGGTTCCGATGTCACCTGCGGGAACGTCGGTGTCCGCGCCTATATATTTGTGGAGCTCGGTGATGAAGCTCTGGCAGAAGGCCATAACCTCTCTGTCAGACTTGCCCTTGGGGTCGAAATCGGAACCGCCCTTGCCGCCGCCGATGGGAAGGCCGGTCAGGGAGTTCTTAAAGATCTGCTCAAAGCCCAGGAATTTGATGATGCCAAGATTTACGGAAGGGTGAAGTCTCAAGCCTCCCTTGTAGGGTCCGATCGCGGAGTTAAACTGCACGCGGAAACCGTTGTTTACCTGGACCTGTCCCTTGTCGTCCACCCAGGGAACGCGAAACAGGAGCTGTCTCTCGGGAGTCACCAGACGCTCCAGAAGAGCATCCTTGCGGTACGCCTCCTCATTCGCCTCGATCACAACGCGAAGGGATTCCAAAACCTCCTTCACCGCCTGATGAAACTCGGGCTGGGCAGGATTCTTTGCGACAACAAGATCAAACACCTCGTCAACATATGACATTATAATGTCCTCCTTTTTTTGTGTAGATACAGGTCTATGACCGAAGACAGGGCACTCGCTCCTTTTTATGTAAAAAAAGCATAGAGCTGCGACCCTATGCCTGGGGCGCCCTTGTCCCACGCTTTATTATAAATCCAGTTTTTTAATTTCTCAACAAGCTTTATCGTGGTAAATTGTAAAAGTTTTCAATAAATATTTATACAATTTGCACAAGAAAACCTTGTCTCTCACAGATAATCTTTCAGTCGGGCAATGTTTTTTTCCTCCAGATCGATCAGCGCCCTGGCGAGCGAAACGGTCTTTTCTCCCGCCTCCTCGTTGTGCTTTAAGGTCTTTTCCATATCCACAATGCCGTTGTTGCTCCCTCGGATCATCATCTCGGCAATGTGGCTGGTGCTGGTGTTCAACAGGGTGTTATAATGGATCCCCGTCTTCAGCATGATGTCGGACAGATAATTCCCCCGATAGGGCTCCGCCCTGGCGTCCAGAAGCGCTTTGACCGCCTCGTTGTGAAGCTCTGAATATTTGAGGGATTGTCTGGAGATCTGCAGGGCGAGCTGATCATCGTACACCTTGTCCGAAAGAGTGTCGATGGCCTTCATCGCCATATCCGTGTTTCTCTGGATCTCCCGATAAACCTTTATCTCCTGCGACTTCATACGCCGTCCCCCTTCCGCTGGCTCCCCGCGGACAGACATCCTTCTGCCCCAAAATCCCGGGCGCAGATCAACAAACAAAAGAAAAAGAATGCTGCCCAAATATTTCATAGACAGCATTCCCGTTTTGCGAGCTTTTATTCTGCTCTTTTCTTCCGATTTCCTATTTTGTTTTTCTATTTTATTTTTCTATTTTTTTTTTCTATTTTGTTTTTCTATTCTGTTTTCTTATTTTGTTCTTCTATTCTGTTTTCTTATTTCCATTTTGAGGACTTCATATTTGATTTTTTTCGATTTTCTTATTGGGACTTCTTATTCCAATTTCTTATTCCAATTTCTTACGCGGATTTCCTGCGCAGCTTTTTCTTTCGGTTTTCCTGCGCTCTCTTACTCCACATAGTCCTCTTTCACATATCCCACCTGGCCGCTGTAATTGATCCTGCACCAGCCGTTCTCTCTGGCGAAAAGATCCACCGTATCGCCGCCGGCCAAAATTCCGATCCGATCCGCGGTCTCACTGGCAGCGGCGCGCACATTGACGTTGGTAGTGGCCGTCACGGTCCCGATAGCCACCGCGTCGCCCACATTCTCTACCAGCTCCAGATACTCGGACTTGATATACCCCTCCGATCCCTCGTACAGTACCTTCGTCCAGCCGTTCACACGCTGCTCCAGCACCTGCACCCGGGTGCCGCCGGTGACCTTGCCGATGCGGTCCGCGTTCTCGCTGTCAGAGCTTCTGACATTCACGGTGGTGGTCGCCGTCGCATACCGAACGACCGGTTCCGCCTGCTCCGGAGCGGTTTCTCCGCCCTCAGCCGCGTTCTCTCCGCCTTCCCCCTCGGCCGGGGCGTTGTCCGGATTCTCCTCCGCCGGCAGTGTCTCCGCATTGCTCTGTGCGATCAGCTCTCCCACGGAAGTCTCCACCCAGCGGTCCAGCGCGCTCAAATACTCCAAAAGCTCCGGATGCTCCGTGACCAGATTGTTGTACTCCACGCTGACCCGATTGTTAAACTCGACCACGTCGTCCTGGGAGCACACCGCGGTGATGTAATCGTTCACCTCCTGGCTGTTCTCCCCGCGCTTGATATAGTAAGCGCCCTGGTCGTTGACACAGATATAATACGCCTGATAGCCGGGAAATTCCTCCTCATGCCCGTCAAAGAGCACCCGATAATACACATAGGCGATCGTGGAGAGCTCCTCGGGACCGGGCTTGGTATAGATCTCCAGGGCCGGATAGCTCACAATATATTTGGCCATCTCCTGATACCGGAGCAGATCCTGCTCCTCCACCTGGTCGCAGAGGGAAGCGATCGTGCCCGTATCTCCCTCCGCCATAGCATCGTAATAGCTCCTGATCAGTGTGTCGATCCCCTGGTCCGTGTTCTCCGAAAGCGGCACCAGACCGACGGAGCCGTCCGAGGTCTCCACGCCCGTGCTGTCCGTGGAAATGCTCTCCGGATTCAAGGTCTCCGGATTGTCCTTGGACTCTCCCGCGCCCAGCGCCACAACTACCGTCACCGCTACCGCAGCGATCACCACCACCGGAAATACAATCACGCTGTGCTTTATGATATAATCGCGAATTGCAATCGCCTTATCCTTCCACATAAATCAAAAACCTTTCTTGAAAAAACAGGGCTTACCTCTCCAAGGAAACGTAAACCCCCAACAATCAAATCAGGGTGATGTAAAGTGCATCCGACAGGAATCGAACCTGCATTAAAGGCGTCGGAGGCCTTCGTTCTATCCATTAGACTACGGATGCAAAATGTTACAAATTTATTACATCACCCTGAATATGATAGCATAAAATTGCCCGGTTGTCTACCTAGTTTTTAGGAAAATAGCAGGAAAATTTTGAAAATGTCCAAAAAGGCGCATTTTTAAAGGATTTTAACGCACTTTTCCACGCGGTCGTAGTAGTACAGGCTGTCCGAGAGCACTTCCTCCGGCTCCACCTGCGTCCGGTTGATATCGAAGATCATTTTCTTCAGAAACTCCGGCTCTTCCTCTCCGCTGTCCTCCAGCAAGATCACCTCGTGGATGGAGCTGGGAAGAATATAGAGGTTTCCCCCCGCCTGTCCGGAGAGCTGCTCCAGCACGTGGGGATAGAGAATACAAGCCGCTCCATGGGTCCTCTTTTGATTGCTCAAAACCCGCATCGGGACGTCGGCGAGGCTCTCCCGCCCTTCCCTGTCCCCGCACGCCTGCCCCTCGCGGCCGCCCAGGATCTCCCTTGCCACATCCTCCATGGAGCTGCACTCCCACGGAAAGAGCCTCGGCGTATTTTCCTGCGCGAGCCGCAGAAGATCCGCCGTGCCGGCTCCCCACATTTCCATGTGGGCGTTGTTGATCAGGATGGCCCCGTCCCCCAGCGCCCTTCCGTGATAGGCGTAAAAAAAGCAGACCGCCAGATCCAAAAATGCAATATACGGGATCTTCTCCAAAAGCTCCCCGTTTTTTTCGGCCTGGATCAGGCGGTAACAGATCCGCGTCCGCACCCTGTCAAAATGTTTAAAAAAACTCATATCCACCTTTTGGTTCGGCGTATCCTCCCAGTAGATCCGCAGGATCCTGTCGACGACGCCGTCCAGCTCCATCCCTTGCTCATACGCCTCCCAAAAGGGCTTCAGATAGATCGTGGGAGAAACGTTTCTCTCCTCCGACAAAATGATCAGCCCCAGAAGCGTCACACAGTTGTTTTTGCACACCTCCCGCAACGTCACCTGGTAGCCCTCGCCAAGTCTTTTCCTGATCCGCTCCTGTACCAGGGCGGCAAACTGATTTATTTCCATACCGTATCCTTTCTTTGTCTCCTCGTAAAATAAAAGTGTTTTTTCATGGGTATTTCCTCCAAACGGAGGTATCGGGAGAACTCCCGCGATGGAATCCGACAAGATTAAAAAGAAGTAAAACGAAAAAAAGAAAAGGCAATAAACTGTCCGGTCACGGACAATCTACTGCCTTACAGTCTCTGAAAATCATGCAGTCCTGGCTATACGCGGGAGAGATATTCGCCGGTTCTGGTGTCGATCTTGATGGTCTCACCCTGATCCACAAACAGAGGCACGGCAACCTGCGCGCCCGTCTCAACCGTAGCGGGCTTGGTGGCGCCGGTAGCGGTGTCGCCCTTGAAGCCGGGCTCGGTTTCCGTGATCACCAGCTCCACAAACAGGGGAGGCTCCACGGAGAACACGCTGCCGTTGTGGGAGCACACCTTGCACATCTCGTTCTCCTTCACAAACTTTAACGCGTCGCCTACGGTCTCGCCGTTTAATGCGATCTGCTCAAAGTTCTCCGTATCCATAAAATAGAACAGATCCCCGTCACTGTACAGATACTGCATATCTTTTCTATCAATACGCGCCTGAGGGCACTTCTCAGTGGGGCGGAAGGTCTTCTCAACCACACCGCCGTTCTTGATGTTCTTCAGCTTTGTCCTGACGAAAGCCGCACCCTTTCCCGGTTTTACATGCTGGAATTCAATGATCTGGTACACGTTGCCGTCCAACTCGATCGTGATACCATTCCTGAAATCACCTGCAGAAATCATATTATATTCCTCCTAATATCTGTCACATTATAATTCTTTACCAGTTTAATATAAAAAAAGGCATTTTTCAACTGTTTTTGTAAATTTCATGCAAAAAATTATGGGAACCCCTATTTTCCCCCCAGAATAAAATCGATCGCCTGCAGGTAGCCCAAAAGCCCCTGCCCGTAAATCTGCTTATCGCAGACCGGAGCCGTCACGGACACCTTGCGAAATTCCTCCCGCCTTGTGATGTCGGAGATATGGATCTCCACCTTGGGGACGGTGATGCTGGCAAGCGCGTCCCGTATGGCGTAGCTGTAATGGGTGTAGGCTCCCGGGTTGATCACGATGCCCTGGGTCCCGTCAAAGTACGCCTCCTGGATCCGGTCGATGATGGCGCCCTCATGGTTGCTCTGAAACACCGTGATGTCGCTTCCCGTCTCCCGCCCCTTTCCGGCGATCAAATCTAACAGATATTGATAATCCTGTGTTCCGTAGACGCTCTTCTCCCGAATCCCCAGGAAATTGATGTTGGGGCCGTTGATGACCAGGATCTTCCTGCCCGCGCCCCTGTGCCCCCGTCTCTGCTCGAGGCGGTCCGTGATCGCCGTCAGGATCTCCTCCGTGGGCATGTCGTCCACGTCCAGCACGATATCGGCGCATTCCTCGTATGCCTCCGACCTCGCCTTCATCAGCGAGCGGATGCGCTCCAGCGGATCCGCGCACTGCAGCAGCGGGCGGTTTGTATCGTTCTTCAGACGATCGTAGGCCGTCTCCGGACGAATCCGCAGATACACCACGGTCCCACATTCCTTTAAAATCTTTCGGTTCTCAGGCCGCACGGGGGTGCCGCCGCCCACGGACAGGATGCGCCGGTAGTCCCTTCCACAGATCTCCCGCAACAGGGCCGTCTCCCTCTGCCGAAAGCCCTCCTCCCCCTCCGAGGCAAATATCTCGCTGATGCTCCTCCCCTCTCTCTGCTCGATGGTCTTGTCCGTGTCCTCCACCGGTATCCGCAGCCGATAGGAGAGCTTCAGCCCGATGGTCGTCTTGCCGCTTCCCATAAAACCAATTAAAATAATATTTTTCCTTCGTCTCATACGCTTGCTCCCGCTTTCTTTTTTTGTGGCTTTGGCCCCTCTCAGACCGATAGGGCCCTCTGCATCTCCTCATACACCCGTTCCGCCAGCGCATCGTCCACCGGCCGGCCGGTCCAGAGTTCATAGGCGATGATCCCCTGGTAGAGAAGCATCTTATAGCCGCTGAAGGCCCTTCCCCCGTGGGCCAGCACCCGCTTCATAAAACGGGTCTCGGGTGGATTGAAGATAAGGTCGTAGCCCGTGTGGATCCGGTCGTAAAAAGCCTCCTCCTCTATCACCGCCCGTTCCGTGTCGGGATACATCCCCACACTGGTAGCCTGGATCGCCAGATATCTCCTGTCTCCTGGGAGCCGGCTCCACGCTTCGAGGGAAAGGACCCGCGCAAACTCCCTGCCCTCCCGGGCATTCACCTCGTCCGCGATGCGCCGTGCCCTCTCCGGCGTCCGGTTCAACAGGGTGACGCCGGCCGCCTTCTTCTCCGCCAAAAGGATCACCACCGCGCGCGCCACGCCTCCCGCCCCCAGGACCAGGACCTCCTCGCCCTCAAGGGAGACGCCGTCGCTTGCCATCGCCCGATACAACCCCGGCATGTCGGTATTGTAGCCCCGATACCCGCCCTCCGTGCGGACCAGCGTATTTACCGCCCCGATCCGCTCCGCCAGCGGATCTATCTCCCGCAGAAAAGGGATCACGTCGCTTTTGTAGGGGACCGTCACATTGAGCCCCATTAGATTGAGCGCATAGGCTCCTCTGACGGCGTCCTCCACCTGCCCCGTCTGCACATGAAAGGGCACGTACACCAGGTTCTCCCCTGTCTCCTTGGCCAGGGTGTTATGTATCACCGGCGACATCGTGTGCTCCACCGGATTTCCGATCAGCCCGCAGGTGCGGGTATAGCCGTTGATCCTCATATCCTCTCCTCTTTTCCTTCCCCATATTTTTTCCGGTTTCTCCGGTGATACCAATACAAAACGATCCGTTCCAGGCGCCTTTTCAGCACGATCTGTATCTCCTCCTTCGGATGGATCGGGCGGGTCAGATACGTCTCGATCCCCGCTTTTTTCGCCCCCCAGACGTCCGTGAAGAGCTGGTCTCCCACAAAGAGCGTATTCTGCGGGACCGTCCCCATTCTCTCCATCGCCCTTTGATACCCGCCCGGAGCGGGCTTTCCCGCCTTAAAGATATAGGGGGAACCCACCTGATCGCCAAAGCTTTTCACCCGGGGCTCCTTGTTGTTTGAGAGAAGAAGGGTTTGATAACCGATTCCTCTGAGCCGCTCAAACAGAGCGATCGCGCGCTCGTCCGCCGGCGCGCCGTGGGGCACCAGCGTGTTGTCGATATCATAGATGATCCCCCGAAAGCCCTTTCGGTAGAGCGCCTCGTAATCCAAATCGTAGGCGGACTCCCGCTCGTGGTCGGGATAAAATCTCTGAAACATAAAGAGCGCTCCTTTCCGGCAGCGCTCCGTCCTGTTTTTCTGCATCCTCTCATCGCGATACACTCGCTGCGCCGGAAACTGCCCTTTGCATCTAGTGTACCACAAATTCTCCCAAAATCAAACCGGGGTTTCCTTCTCCCCAAAAGGCGGCGGCCACAGCCTTTGTCAGCGCAGGGGAATCCCCGTCACAGAGAGCCGGCCGCCCATACGGCTCAAGAGCTCGTTGGTAATGCTCTCCGCGCCGCAGGCAAGCTCTTCGGCCCCGATCCGCTCCTCCCCGTCCCTGCCGATCAGCGTCACCACATCCCCGACTCTGACCTCCCTTAACTTGGTCACGTCCACCGTGAGCTGATCCATGCAGATCCTTCCGACGATCGGGGCGCGCTGCCCGCGGATCAGCACAAAGCTCTTTCCTCCGGACAGGCTCCGCGGATATCCGTCCCCGTAGCCGATGGGAACGACCGCGATCACGCTGTCCCTGTCCGCCGTAAAGGTCCTGCCGTATCCCACGCTTTCGCCGGCTCCGATCTCCCGAAGAAGCGCCACCTTCGATCTCAGGGAGAGAACCGGCCTAAGATCCGGTTTCTGCCTCGTCTGCGCCCCCGCAAAGCTGTGCACGCCGTACAGCGCGATCCCGATCCGCGCATAGTCACAGGATAACTCCGGATAATTGAGAAGGCCATAGCTGCTCTGCAGATGGACTGCCGGAACCGATATTCCCCGATCCGCAAGCCGCCGAAGCAGCCCGTAAAAGCGGGCGATCTGCCGCCTGGAAAACGCCACGTCCTCCTCCCTTTGGCTGTCGGCAGCGCAAAGATGGGTGTAGATCCCCGTCACCCTGATATGCTTAAGCGACAGCGCGGCCGCGATCCGATCGGTCTCATCCGCGTCAAAGCCCAGCCGATGCATCCCCGTATCCACCTTAAGATGCGCCTTCAGACGAACGCCCTGCCGCTCCAGAAGCTCCGCGTGTCCGCTGTCGATCAAAGTCGGCATCAGGTGAAAACGGGCAAGCTCCCCCGCCCTCTGGGGGCTTACATAGCCCAGGATCAGGATCTCTCCCTGTATTCCGTATCTGCGCAAGGCAATGCCCTCGTCCACCGTCGCCACGCCAAAGGCATCTACGCCCATGCGCTCCAGACAGACCGCCACCCCGCAGGCGCCGTGCCCGTACGCATTGGCCTTCACCACCGCCATCAGCCTGCAGCCTTTGGGCAGAAGCTCCTGTAACGCCGCCACATTGTGGCGCAGCGCCTCCGTGTCCACCTGGATCCAGGCCCGATCCCTTCTCCGGTCTTCATCGGAACGCTTCCGCCCCCAGGACGGCACGATCCGCGCCCCGTATTTCTCTACCCGTCCCTTTCCCCAGACAAGCGCTACAGACAGGACGGCCGAAAGGACGGCCACCGTCAGAAAGTGCACCGGACTGTTGTCCACCAAAAGCTCCCAGGCCCCGAGAAGTCTGGCCGCAAGGCGCACTCCCACGATCACAAGCGGGTGTATGATATAGAGAAACAGAGAGACCGTCCGAAGCGCCGCCACTCTCCTTCCCCGAAAAAAGAGAAGCGTCCGAAACAGGCAGTACATACAGGGCAGCAAAAAGACGTACATGCTGTCATGCCTCGGAAACCCCAGGCGGTGCAAAAGCATTGCCTCGCCAAACATCAGGGCAAAAAACAAAGCCGTAAAGAAAGCCCAACCCCCCTTGTTTCCTCTCGGTCCATCCTTCGCCTCCTCATCCGCCAGCATCCCTCCCATTACCAAAAAGATCGGCGCAAAAAAGATCCCGTTTCTGGTGTAGTCGGTCACCTCAAAAAGATTGTCGTAGAAGCCGCGCAGAAACGCGTTTCCCTGAATCAGGCCGTAGTAGCTGTCCCCAAACAGTCCCACGGCATACAAAAGCAAGGCCGCCGCAAAGGCCCGCTTTTTGCCAAACGCCCGCACGAGCAGCCACGCCAAAACCCCTCCCAGGATGGCCGCCGGCAGATACCACAGATGATACAGGGTGCCGTCAAACAAAAGATCCTTGATCAGATTGGGCAGGAAATGCTCCATGGAAAAATATCCGTTGTAAACATTCAGGGGCAGACAGACCAAGATGGCAGCCCCGTAGATCACCGCCAGCCTTTTGACAAAGCGAAGGAGCACGCCGCTGTCATACGCGTACTGAGAGATCAGGAAAAAGCCGGATGTCATCAAAAAAAACGGCACGGCAACCCTGGCTGCTATGCGCGTCAAAATAAAGTCTCCCGTCTCGCTGCAGGAGGCAAGCGGCGACGTGTGGATCGCCACCACCAAAAATGCCGCCGCCAGCCGAAAGATATCAATTCCCGTGTACGATCTACAATCCCTCATGCCGTCCCCCCTACGCTTCCTCATACAGCGCTAAAAGCCGTTTGAGCATCTCGGGGAAGGAAATCCCGATCCCCTGCATCATGCTGGGATAACGGCTGTGGGAGGTAAAGCCCGGGATCGTATTCACCTCGTTAAAAACGATCTCCCCATCCGGCCGCAGGAACATGTCCACCCTGGCAAAACCGGAACAGCCGAGCGCGCGGTAAATCACCCTGGCGGTCTCCTGAATCCTTCTCTCACATTCCTCATCAATGCGGGCCGGCATATGGATCTTCGAGGTCTTTAACGTATACTTTTCCGTATAGTCGAAAAAACCGTCCGAAAGCTCGATCTCATCCACTCTTCCGACCGTCAGCTCCTCCTTACCCAGGACGGCGCAGCCCACCTCAAATCCGTCCACGCTCTCCTCGACCACCACCTTGTCATCGTGCTCAAAGGCAAGCTGTACCGCCGCCTGAAGCTCGGCATCCCCCAGGATCCTGGTGATGCCGAAGGAGGAGCCGGCTCTCGCGGGCTTTACAAAGAGCGGGTAGGTCAGATCAGCCACGAGCTCCCCCAGCTTCCACCGATCCGCTCTGCCGACAGTGACCGACCTGGGCACGGAGATTCCCGCCGCCTGCACCAGCCTGTGCGCCATATCCTTGTCCATGCAGAGGGCGGAGGAGAGCGTGCCGCATCCCACCACGGGGATCCCCGCCAGCTCAAACATTCCCTGGACCGTTCCGTCCTCGCCGCATTTTCCATGCAGCACCGGAAATGCCAGATCCAGCCTCGTGACCTTACTCCCGCCCTCCGAAAGCTCGATCATACCGTGCAGGGTGCGGCTCTGGGAGATGACGACCGGCGTCAGATGTTCCCGATCCTCCCTCCAGGTATCGTCCGCGATCCTCTTAGGATCCCCGCTGTAGCGATACCACTCCCCCTCTCGGGTAATCCCCACGGGGATCACCTCATAGTTTTCCGTGTCCAGATTTTCCAGAACGGAGGTCGCCGACTGGAGCGATACCTCGTACTCCGTAGAATGACCCCCAAAAATAACGATAACGGCAAGCTTCTTTTTCATCCTTTTTTCTCTCCGATATTTCTTTTTCCCCAACCCCTGTCAATGGGTTAGTTTAGCACGTTAATTGCGCAAAAACAACATCGGTAAAGGAATCTTAATGATTCTTAATGAATCTTAATAATTGCCTGGGGCTAGAAAAAACCACGGTATTTCCGGAAGAGATAACGGACGCCGTAGGTCCCCAGCGCGATGTCCTTGGCCACGGCATCCCGCGCATACCGCTCCCCGTTTTCCTGCTCCTTAAGCTTCCGGTTTAAGGAGCTCGCCCTCAGGATCTTTACATACTCCTCGTACTTTATCTGTCTCTGCCGCTGCTCCG
Source organism: uncultured Acetatifactor sp. (assembly GCA_947631615.1). GTDB lineage: Bacteria > Bacillota > Clostridia > Lachnospirales > Lachnospiraceae > Acetatifactor. Next base: position 11,735 of record CANRLX010000041.1, on the reverse strand, counting down.
CCTGGACCCGCCTTCGCTCTCCGCCGAAGGGATTTTGCTCCTCCCGTCTCTTCCGCATATAATATTCCTGAAAGAGTCCTTCCGCCTTATCCTTGTCCTTCTTAGGATGCCGGATCGGGAAGCCCTCCCCGTTTTCTGTCACTCTGCCGTTTGGTTCCAACTCCATTCCCATTCTCCTCTCACCGCCTGTCGGTCCTCCGGTCAGTCCCCCTGACCGCGCCCATCCGCTTTCATCATGACGGACAGGGTAAACACCCCGCCGTCCGCCTGCCAGTCCACCGCTCCGTGATACTTCTCCGCCGTATACCGGATGTTGGTAAGCCCGATTCCGTGCAGCCGCTTCTCCGCCTTGCCTGTCTGCGGAAATTCCGCTCCCTCGCGCAGATCCAGCTTCCCGTCAAAGCTGTTCTCCACCCGAATAAAAATGAGCTTCCCCCGAAAATACGAGGACAGGCGGATAAAAAGCTCCGCCCTCCCCTCCTTTTCCTTCTCTTTTCCCTTCAGCCTTGCGCACGCCTCGATCGCGTTGTCCAGCGCGTTTCCCAATATCACGGCAATATCGTACCCGTGGATTTTCAGCCCTTCCGGAAAGAGCAGGCCGTCCGCATCCAGCGCAAGCTCCGGCAGCCTTAAGAGCGCCTCGTGATACTTAAGATCCAGCAGCGCGTCCGCCGCCGTGCTGCCCGTCTGAAACCGCGATTCCAAGGGGGCGAAACATTGGTTCAACTCCGCCAGACAGTCCTGCATCTCCCCGATCTGCCGATCTCCGCCGCTGGCCGCAAGCTGCGTCAGGACGGCGATCGTGTTTTTCATGTCGTGCTTTATGCTCCGCACACCGGAATACACCCGCTCCAGCTCCGCAATGTGCCCCTGGAGCTGCTCCACCTGCCGCTCTAAGATCACGCGCTCGCTTCTCTCCCGACTGGAGCGTATCAAATCCTGAAACAGGCTGACGGCAAAAAGGATCGTCAGAAGGCTCGACACGGCGATCAACAGCACCAATATCTGCAAAAAAGGATAGCGTTCATACAGAAGCGTCGGCGTATCTCCCTCCACCGTGATCAAAAGCATTTTGAGGAGCGTTCCGATGCAAATCCCCGTCACGCCAGGCGCCAAAAGAAACGGCAGATCCTCTCCTAAGATCCTATAGTCTCTCTCCGAAAAGCATCGGACAAGCCTGCGGAGGGACAGATACAAAAGCACGCCGCACATAAGAAAATGAAACGTCGTCAGTATACTGCTGGCGATCTCCAAAAGGGTGGTCATACGCTCCACCGAGGGAATGATCCCGCGATCCCATCCCCAGACCACCAGGTCAAACAGCTTCGTGCTTAAGTGCAGACAGGTGTAGGATATCAAAAAGCAGATCTCTCCCACCGCCAGAAACGCGACCACCACAAAGCACGTCCTCACCGTCCCCGCCTGATAGAACACAAACGCAAGCGCCGTCAGGAGAAACGCTTTCAACAGGATTCCCTGAAGCGTCCTCCTCACCCCGGGCATTTCCTCCATCCAAAAATCCGCGCACCACAGCGACACGGCAAAGCAAACGCCGACGCACCCTCCATGGAAGCGCCCGCCGATTTTTCTTCTCTTAAGAAAGCTTCCGAAAAAGTACTGCACACAAAAACCCTGGATCGCCAGATACCCTATTTCCGACAGACCGTTCCACCAACTATACACCTGCCGTACCCCCGCTTTGAAGATACCTCATATACGCCTTTACAAACTCTCTGCTCTTTTCCCTGGCGAGATACACCCGCTCCCCGTTGCTCATATCGATGGACTCGTTCCCATACTCCGCAATGTGAGCCAGATTGACCAGATATCCCCTGTGGCATCGGTAAAATCCGCTTCCCAGCTGTCTCTCCAGATCACGCATTGCGGCATAGACCTCGATCACCTTCGAGGCAGTGTGCACCGCCACCTTCTTGCCGCGGCTCTCCAGGTAGAGGATCTCCTCCGGCCGCAGGATGAAATTCCGATATCGGGTTTTTAAAAAAACAGGCGGCGCCTCCCTTGCGCTTCTATCCATGACCTCCGACACCGCTTTTTCCAGCACCTTCGCAAACCGTTCTTCCTCCAGCGGCTTTAACAGATAATGGAAGGCCCCCACGTCAAACGCCCGAAACACATATTCCTTCAGCGCCGTGACAAAGATCAGCACCACCCTTTTATCCCGCTCCCTAATGCGCGCGGCGGTCTCTATGCCGTCGGGCTCCTCCATCTGGATATCCAGAAAAATCATGTCAAATCTCCGGTCTGCCGCAAGCAGTTCCCCACCCGAAGAAAAACATTCCACCCTGCAGTCCGGACACCGCCTTTCCACCATTTGAGCGAGCTGTTCCTGCATCCGCTGTTCATCATCACATATGGCAATCTCTATCACTTGCAATCCCTTCCTGTCCCGCGGCGACATTCCCTGTCTTCCCAAAGAGCGCTCTCCACACTCTCCTATTGTTCTGCAAAATATATCGGCTTATCCTGCCGCCAGGCGAAACACACCGGAACAAAACCCTGCTTTTACGGGAACGAATCGAAAATGCTTAGGAAGGATCCGGCCTTCCTTTGTGGGTCTATTGCTTTTATCGGCGTCTTTTTCGGGTTCCCTGATACCCCAACGCACCGATCTCCCATGACACGTCACAAAACGACGGTCCTGCCGGAGAAAAAGTATCTTCCGTCTCCGTTTTCCTAAATGGACAGAAACTCCCGGATCGTTCCGGAACCGCCCAGCTCCTTAATCGCCTGGAACAGCTCGCACATCATACTGTCATAAGTCGGTACTTTAACAAGATTTTTCATATTCCGTATCTCTCCCTGTGGATCCGCAGACAAATTATGCCGCTTGAAATGCCTCTATCCTTCTTCGCTGTGGCCAACGATTTTACCGCCTTATTGTATCACACCAGGGGGTCGGCTGCAATCATCCTCTTTCATAGCCGCGGATCATCATCCCTGCGGTATTTTTCCATGTCGGTCAGGGATCCTCTTATAGAGTGAAAATTGTGTTAAACTTTTTCGTCTTACGTATTTTGGGGGTATGTGTTATACTGAACAAAACCGGAGAGGGCAGTATGGTTTTCCATAGTGATCCGGAGAGGCAAAATGTTTGGCAACCAGGGAAACGGAGGATCTGTTGTGCGCAAGCCCCACAGCAGGGATCGGAGGTGTGACATGGAAGAAAAGGTACGGCTTTCGGATATTGCTTCGGAGCTGGGGCTCAGTACGGCGGCGGTATCGTATGTGCTCCATGGCAAGACCAAAATGGTGTCGGAGCGAACGGCCATACGGGTGCGGCAGGCGCTGGAGGAGCGGGGATATCTGCCCCGTGCGGCGGAGGTGCTGTTGGCGGAGAACCCGTCGAAAATCGTGGGGGTAGTTATCAATGCCCACGAGAAATACGAAGCTCACGTCCTGGAGGATGCCTTTATCGCCTCCGCCCTCAACGCCCTGAGCGCGGAGACAGCCGGACGCGGATTGCAGATGATGGTGAGAACCATAAACGGCCTGGATGAGATCGTCTCCTTCGCCACCATGTGGAACCTGGAGGGACTGGTGCTGATCGGCTTTTGCAGTGCGGATTACAAGCACTTGCGGGAAAATGTCCGTATTCCCTTTGCGGTTTATGATGCCTGCGGCGTCACAGCGGAGCGCGTCTGTGCCGTGAACATTGACGACCGGCACGGGGGTTTTCAGGTGGGCGAGTATTTCCGCCTCTGCGGCCATCAGCGCGCCCTCTGCCTCTCGGATAACGATATCGACATGGATCTGGAGCGCTGGAAGGGGTTTCGCGAGGGCTTCGGATGCGGCGCGGAGTTTATGATGATCCCCATGATCAAGGCGGAGCGGACGGCCTTCTATCGGGAGAAGCTGCCACAGATCAGAAGCTTCTCTGCTGTTTTTGCCGTATCGGACTATTACGCCGTTGACCTCATCCATTTTTTGCAAAGCAGCGGTGTCGATATACCGGACGAGATCTCCGTAGCCGGTTTTGACGATACTCCCCTCTGCGGGTTGGTATACCCGTCTCTGACCTCTGTCCGTCAGGACAACACGGAACGCGCCAGGACGGCACTGAACGCCATCGCAAAAATGCGGGCCGGTGAGCCGGCGGAACCGGTCATTACCCTCTCCACATCCCTGGTGATCCGCAACAGCACCAGGAACCGCTGAATGGATCATCTGCATCCTTTTATGGTTTTTTTCCACAAAAAGGACGTTCTATTTTTGTCACAGCTTACGGATTTAAGATTTGAAAAGTTTCCTCCCGTCAGTATATATTGGAACTGGCAAAAGCCCCAGGAGTGACGGCGGCTCATCCGGAACAACTGGCCGGCCTGCGACAAAGACATCTGGTGGTTTTCGCAGCCATATGGATGGGAGGAGATCAAAAAATGAAGAAATCAAAAGAACAGACTTTTTTCCACTCTGTCTGTGCCCTGGCCGTGCCGGTGGCGCTGCAATCCATGCTCCAGGCTTCCTTCGGTGTAATGGACCAGGTCATGATCGGCCAGCTGGGAGGCGTGGAGGTGGCAGCTGTGGGACTGGCAGGGAAATTCACGGGGATATTCAACGTGATCGTATCCGCTGTGGGCGCTGTGGCGGGAATCATGATCTCCCAGTATATGGGTCAGAAAAACACCGCCGAAATCCGCCGGAGTATGCTCCTCAATCTGCGGGTGTGCCTCATTCTTGCCGCCCTGTTCACCCTATCCGGCATCGCTGCTCCAAAACAGATCATGGGGCTTTATATCGATGACATCGTGACCGCCAAAACGGCGGGACGGTATTTGTCTATCGTGTCCGGCACCTTCTTCCCTGTGGCTGGGATCACCATTTTGTCCACTTACCTGCGGTGTATGGAAAAAGCGGCCCTTCCGCTCTATGCCGGAATTGCATCCGCGGCGGTCAACACCGGACTCAACTGGATACTGATCTTCGGACGGCTGGGCGCGCCGGCTCTCGGTATCACCGGAGCGGCGCTGGCGACGCTGATCTCACAGCTTGTCTATTTTGTGGTCATCCTTGGGATGTATCGGAAATATCGGGAAAAAAAAGAAAACGCCGCGGCAGGTCCCTTTGCCTGGGGCCAGTATCTTTCCATGCTGCTGCCGCTCCTTGTCAGTGAATTTATGTGGGTCCTGGGAGAGAACGTGTACGCGGGCATTTACGGGCACCTGGGCACCGACGCCAGCGCCGCCATGACGCTGACGAATCCCGTACAGTCCCTGGCGATCGGGGCTTTGTGCGGTTTGAGCCAAGCCGCGGCAATCCTCATCGGCAAGCGCCTTGGCGACGGGGACAGGGAGATGGCCTGCCGAGAGGCAAAAAAGCTCCTTCTCTACGGCCTGGCGGGCTCTCTCTTACTGTCTGTGGTGATTTTCTTTATAAGCCCCTGGTATGTGCACATTTTCAAGGTGGAAACAGGCATCCGGAAACTGACCGTGCAAATCCTCACCGCCTACGCTGCGGTCATGCCCTTCAAGGTACTGAACATGATCATCGGCAGCGGCATCCTGCGAAGCGGCGGAAAAACGACATACGTCATGGTCATCGACCTGATGGGCACCTGGCTTTTCGGCGTCCCCTTGGGCCTGCTCACAGCTTTCGTGCTCCACTTTCCCATCCCCCTGGTCTACCTCACTCTGTCTTTGGAGGAGTGCATCCGCTTTGCCGTCTCCCTCGTCGTTTTCAAGCGCCGCAGGTGGATGAACCGGCTCCGGTCGTGACAGATCACAAAGCGCCGGAGGTAAACCATTTCGCCTGTTTTTCGTGTCCGTCAGAAAGCCATCCTGCCGCCGATCAGCGCTTCCACCTCCCGCGCATCGGGCATCACGCGCAGAGCCCCCTTTCGAGTGGTGATGATAGAGGCCGCGCCGTTGGCAAAGGTCAGCATCTCAGACAGGATATCCCTGTCCAAACGATCCAGTCCGTACCGCAGTACATAGTGGAGACAGCAGGCACAAAACGTATCCCCGGCGCCCGTGGTCTCGATCGTATGCGCCTGCAGAAAAGGAGGCGCTTCCACACAAACTGTTTACAGGAATCCTGCTGGGCGTTGACGCATATATACTGTACCATATGCGATTTACCAATGCGTTATGGACAATCATCACGGCCATATTCCTTGTTGCCCTCGCTGCCATCGACGACGAGCAGCTGGACGTCGTCCTGATGGACAAGGATGCCTTCGATCTGCAGCTTGATCCTTCCCTTTCCTACATCTCCGTCACAAAGGAATACCCTATGGGACTGAATTTTTCCGAAGTCAAACGGATCAAACAGGCCGGTTTTAACGGAGACATCTATGTCGGAATCCTCGCTAATTCACCGCGCATGGAAACAGCGTTATCTTATCTGAAATATCTTTTCTATGGAGAATCAGGCGAAAAGTAATTTTCCTTCCAGATCGTCCTGCTCATCAGGTGATCGATATCGGAATCTTCCTGAAGTACAAATTCCTCATGGTTTCCCATAAGCGCCACGACCTTGTCTGCGCCGTACCGATGCTGGAGTGCTATGAGCAACCGTCAGATCTATCTCGTTTCTCAAATAATAAATAACGAAACTCTCACTTTTACCAAATTGTTATTCCTATTCTTGCACCAGACCTATTTTAATATAATCCATAATTTCTTTTGCAGAATATGGCTCCTTGCAGAAAACAAGTATTATCTTGGTCATATCTTGGTCACTATCTTGGTCAAAGTGACCAAGATGCAAATCGTTCTCATTTTCTGCTGTATCTAATTTATCAAGCAATGTCCGGTTTGTTCTCCATGGAAAGCCTTATCTCTCATCTGGTAATGAGAAAGAATCCATATCCAATTACTGAACAAAATCGGAAAGGACAGTATTGAAATGGGATATGGAAAAAATTTGAAAAACCTATTAGACGAGAAGGGCATGAACGTGAAGGAGCTGGCGAGAAAGACAGGCATCGCGCCGACCACTCTTTGCTCTATTATCCATCGTGACGCCGCCATTCGCTTTGATACGGCACTGTATATTTCCAATGTTCTCGACATTCTTATCAATTCCATCTGCAAGGACAATCCCTACGAAGACATGGAAACACTGCTAAAGCTTCCCTCCGATAAAGAGCTGCTGATAATCGACCAGTTGATTGCCTATTTCTATGTACTGGACGATGCGGCAAGGAAAGATGTGTTTGAATATTTGAAGATTATGAAGAAGAATCATAGTGATCCGAAAAGGAAAAAAGATTTGAGGATGTAGAAAAAGTCTCCACTATTATGCTGCGAAATAGTTCTTTCGATATTTTTCAAAAATATTTGAATTACAGTTTGCGCACGATAAACAAGTGATCTCTTTAATTTCACATTTTCTATATATTGAATATCTTTATAGTCTTCCACTTAATCAAATAAAACTAACCTACCGTCACAATCAGTATTAATCACCATCAGGGAATAAATAATCATATGTAATTCCTTTATCTGCAAGCTGTTTAAGAATACCAGCCTTTTTCTCCTTAGGAATGATAATTTTCCACAGCCATCTCCCACTTTTCAGATCATTCGGAACAACTGCTGATTGAGGATAAAAATACTGTGTTCCTGCCCTTGAAAAGAAACAATCATTTGCCTGCAAATCATGATCGAACTTGACTCCGCATACATAAAAACAGCCTTGCTGTCTTTGCATCCTCAAATTACCCTGTATACTTTTTTCATCCGGCAGCACCATAAATCCGTGATCTAAAAAAGATATGATCCACCCATTTAATTCACGGACATCCTGAAAGCCCTTTTGGATATCTGGATAGTTGTGAAATATCTTTTCTGATAAAGATTGCAGGCTCACCTTATCTGTACTAACAATCTCTTCCACTTCAGACATGACTATTGCAGAATACCATTCCGCCTTATGTGGTGCATAGCAAAATACAAATACTGCCCCATCCTTATCATCATCTTTATTACAGGCAAAATAAACCGCAATATCAGGATTCATTGTAAAATCAATAAATCGTGTCCCCGTATAATAATGTTGTTTGTACGCTATTGCACTAAAAAGCGACAATCCTTTCGGTATTTTTATATTTTCCCTTTGTTGTCCTGATAAATCCGCATGCAAAAGACTTGGTTTCATGTCCCATTCACTATCAGACTGTCCTCTATAAAATGGCTGCATAAAAACATCATTTTGAATATTATATGCACGCGGTAAATCGAACTCCTTATTGTATTCTTTTGTAATTTGAAATATTTCTTCATAAGTATCAATTCTGATTTCCCGATATTGGTTTTGTGTAACATCTTTCATAATATTTCCCATCCTGTATACTCTTCAAGTATATGATCATATTTGCTTATTTGAGGCAAATTTGAATCCAAGCGCATATTAACACATATCGCTTGAATCAAAAATTTCATGATTGCAAGTCAATTTGCTCTCCCAGATCTTTGTTTCTACATTTTCATTTTTCTTATATACAAAAATACGAACTTTATTTCTACTATTTATTTTATCTATAATATCAGCATCTCCATATGGTGACATTCCAAAAACATCGAGTTCATCGACTTGTCCTAATTCATCATACAATTTTTTAGGTCTATATAGAAATAGGTCATTCGCTCTATATAAATTATTTGATGGGAAAATACCCGCCACACAAATCAACTTATTTTTATTAACTTCTTCAGGAGAAAATACTATATTATTGGGTCTAATCTCTATTACATTATTTGTCTTTTTAATATAATCTATCGCCTCCATGTAACTTTCATAATTCATCCTATCAGTACTAACCAATATTGCGTCTCTTGTATTGGGAAGCTTCGACAAGTCAATTTTTCCATGTAAATAAATACATTTATAGTCTGTATCCCAAAATTCGGCATAATTCAATGTGAATATGTAATCATATTGGCTCATTGAAGGCAACAAGTCCTTATTGTAATCACTGCCAATTTTTCCTTCTTTGGTGTAAAAAATAGAGGTAACGCCAATACATGTAATGATGTCTTGTATCCTATATTCATCATTGTCTGTCCAGCTTTGTTGTTTACATGATTTTATGTATCTATATAACATTCCTGCTAAAGTTTCTATTCCCAAGCTATCACCTTGTTTTCGCAAATTTATTATAAAATCATCCTTGATTTGTACACTAAATAGTTTTTGAATAATTACAGAATATACTGATATATTCTCTATAAATCTTTGATGGATACATTTCACATATAAATCTTTAATGCCCAAACAGGCATTTATACCATTTCCAATCAGCAACCCTTTTGCCATCGTTTTTAATTTTTCCTCTTGCTACTCATAGTTTAGTAAGCATATCATGAAATTTTGAAATTAGAAAGCCTATATATTTTTATATCAGCATATTCTTCAACAACTCCACTGCACTTTCTTCTGTTGGATCATTGGTTCCAAGCTCCCCTCGAAAAGCACGGACGAGGATGTTTTTTTTCATGGTTTCGATCTGGTCTAAAACAGCTTCAGCCGTTTCTTTGGCTTGTTGCTCCTTAATTAGTAAGCTACCTAAAAGTGACTCAATTTCCGCCTGCTCCTCTAATGATGGAACAACAATTTGAACATTTTTAATATCCCTCAAATGTAAATTAGGCACGCCGATTCCTGTTAAATGCTCATCAAATTGTTTTTTGCATATTGGACTATTTATAATTCTCAAAAGAAACTTTGGCAAAATAATATCTTTATCAGGGCGAAGGACAGCTAAAGTTACATATATATCGAATATATCCTCAACGTCTACAAGAGCTGCAATACCTGTTGTACCGTTTTTAGCCAAAAGAATATCATCCATTTGTGGTGCAAGTCGAGAATAAAGTTCTTCATGTAATTCAGGAATAATATACTTTATATTGTCCCAGCAAATTGATCCTGATGTTACATCTTTAGCAGACAAAAATGGAACACCTTGCTCAAATTCACAATAAATGGGAGTCTTATGAGTTCCGTCTGTTATTTTCATTGAACATACTTCTTGCAAATTTTTTCTGTGCCAAGTTTTATCAGAAATCCCATTTACATTTCTCCAGTTTGATGACAACTCACCGTTAAATGCTTTGTATAGAATTGCCTCTTTACGGGCTTCAAAACCATCTACAACGGCCTGCGCCTTTTCTTTGGCCTCATCCAGTTTGGCAAACAAGTTTTCTATGCAGTCAACAATACGCTGTTGCTCGGCAAGTGGGGGAAGAGGAATATTTATTTTCTCAATACGAAACAGGGCAAGTTTAGGTTGTGTTGTAGAAATTGTGGATTCTTTAATTTGTCTTTGCACAAATTCAGATTCTAATAACCACATCAAAAATTTTTGATCAGTCCCTTTAATGTCAGTTATTTTTGCTGCATTTTCCGTTAGATTGGCACCATCTAAAAATGTTGGAATAATACCAACTTTGCCAATAGTACCTGCTATTGAAATATAAATATCTTTTGCAGAAATAGTATAATTTTTAATCTCACAAAACGTACTAGTATCTATATATTTAATCTGTTCTGAAATAATAGATCTATTTTCAAAATCAGTTACTCTGAGATATGGATGCTTTGTACGATTCTTTGAAAACTGTCTTCCCTTTGGAAGCCTTTTACCGCCTTTTACCGAAGCAATATGCTCTATTTTTGTCCAGCACCAATTCTCTGGCACTGAATAAGGATGTTCTTCTACTGGCACAAGGGCCTGCTCCAACCGTTCCTCTATCGTTAGTTCCTTTTCGTTTTTCTTTCCCTGTGCCATATCACACCTCTGTGTTTTCCAGTGACTTCAATTCCTTCACAACACTCATCAAAAGATCCACCGCTTCCTCCAACTGTGCAATGGCTTCTTCCCCGCTTTCAATCGGATCGGGCAAATCTTCATAGTCAACGATGGAATTATCCCGAATCAAGCCCATATCCAAGCTATTGCCCTTTTCAGCAATCTGCTCTCTGGTAAATACGCTCCACCGCTCATCCTGTACGGCATGGCGGTCTTTTGCTTCATAGGCCGCTTCAAACTCTGCAAAATGCTCTTTCTTAAGCGGATTGGTCTTGCCAAAGGACGGCATATTAGTACGCAGGTCATAGAACCACACTTCCTGCGTGTTGCCTTTGTCTGTCTTTTCTCTGGTAAAGAAAAACACATTGGTCTTTACGCCCTGCGCGTAGAAAATGCCAGTGGGCAGACGCAGAACCGTGTGCAGGTTGCATTTATCCATCAGATCAACTCGAATCCGCTCACCGTCACCGTCTGCAAACAGGACGTTATCAGGAAGCACTACAGCGGCACGGGCTTTTCCGTCCGCTTTCAAGCTACGGTAAATGTGCTGCAGGAAATTAAGCTGTTTATTACTGGTTGGAAAGGTAAAGTCATCACGAGTAGCACGTTCTCCGCCTTTTTTCGTGCCAAACGGAGGATTGGTCAGGACAACATCGTAGCCCTTCATAGATTTCCCCACATTGGACAAGGTATCGCCTAAAACGATCTCTCCCTCTATATCATGAAGCATAGCGTTCATCAGTGCCAGCCGGTGGGTATCATGGACAAGCTCACAGCCTGTAAACGCCTTTTCACGTTCAAAAGCTGCCGTGTCAGCGTCTAAGTCAAAGAAAGAATCCGTCTGGTCTGACACATACTGGTGGGCGGCAATCATAAACCCAAATGTTCCGCAGGCGGGGTCCGTTGCCACTCTGAAATTGATACAATGTAACAATGCACCGGATACCCCATTAACGATGAACAC
>CANRLX010000040.1 GCA_947631615.1 uncultured Acetatifactor sp. | reverse complement strand
TCCCGACTCAGAATCCATATTCTGCATCGAACCCCGCAGGGTCAGGGACAGGGGCGCGTTGATCCTCATCAGGCTGAACATATCCACGTACAATGTCCGGAACGCCAGCTCCGTCTCCATCGACTTAAACTGCCCGATCACAGGGTCCTCAAACTCTCCCAGCATTCCTGCTCCAGTCACTGTCGTTGTCTTCTGCTCCATGGTTGGAAGGCCAACTTCCTCGCCCAGCCCGATCAGCCGGTTCATGTCAAGATTGTTATATACGTTAAAATTTGTAAGTATCTCGGGTATAAACACGTCTTTCACCTCCTCCTTTTTACTGTGCAAGCGCTTCCTGCAGAATAGACGGATCAAATTCAATTTCAAAGCAGATATCTTCTGCCGGGAGATAGGTAGCCAGTGAAATGTCGAACACAACACTGCCATTTACTATCTGTTCCAGCGGATTTTTCGCTTCGTCATAGGAAATCCGCCCTCCTGCTATGTGCAGGCCGGATGTCATGGCGTTGAACCATACATTTTCATTATCGCAGATGGCCTCGATCAGTTTTGTATTTGTCGGCTGGTCCACCTTGTCCGCATAAATCAGGATCAGACGGTTCCGGTAGTAGTTGAAAAACCTCCTGGCGCATATCCAGCGGTCTTTCGGATCCTTAGTCGCCGGATAAGCCGCCGTATTATTCCCCCAGGCTTTCCAGCCGCCGTAGTTGACAGCCGTCACCCCGCCAAAGGCGTTCACAAGGTCATTTGCTCGTGGCTTGTCAATCCGGATCTCCGTCCCGTCTTCCAGGACTGTGGCCGATACCGGGATAGAAATGTTGGATGGCGACAGATCAGGAACCCCGCTGTTCAGCGCATCCATGCGGGCCACCGCCGCGGAATACAGGGCAGAGTAATAATACACCCTGTCCCCGGACTTCACTTTCGGCCAGACAGCGACCGCCTGCTCATCTATCACACACTGCCTCTCTTTCTGCCTGGCAAACTCCTCACATTTTGTCGCACCGGATGCCGAACAGTCCACATCAATTACCGTAATGGCAGTGAATTCCTCATTAATGCCAGACGTTGCCGCCTGCAGGGCGGCAGACACCTCTGTGTACTGTGACCATCCGGGGGCGACCAGCTGCCCCGGGACCATCTGGAAAGCCGGATATACATCGGCGGCACAGGATATCCCCCTGTTCTTTCCATCCGCCGCGGAATATCCTCCGACAATCTCATCAATCATATCCTCCCTGTCAAAAGAGATCTCTTTCGCCTGGACCGTAAGCGCCGGTTCGCTGTAATAGCTGCTCCCAGGAAGGAGCGCCACTGTGACAGTGCCCTCCTCATCGACAGCGAGGACATAATCCGTTCCTTTAACCAGCTCCTGCGATTCTTTCATGACTTTCACAGAATCCGGCACAACCTCTTTTCCGGAAAAAGAATACTCTTTCCCGGCGGCACAGTCCCATTCCACCGGCCCGGTATCTTTTGAATGCTTATCCGGATCCAGCACATTGACAAAGACCACCGGGGCTACGCTGACTTCCTTGAAGAATATATACATGCTCTGGCAGAGGGTAAACTTCTCCCAGTCATCGCTATACCCCAGCTTTTCAACAGCCTCATCATAGGAATAGGCCAGCACGGGGTTGTTTACCAGCTCCCGGAATGCTTTCCTGTGGACAGGCGCTGTCCCAATGATCACCGGAAGTGCTGACTGCACCTGTACCGGAGCGGCAATGTTGGTCGGTTTTTCTGCGGCCCGCACACCATGGTTATATATCATTTATCAATTCCTCCTCTCATTTTCAAAAGCTCCTGCTCTACCGCCTTGTATACCGTCACGGCATTCCCCTTTTTCCTCTGCATCTCTTTCATTGTCTCCCCTGCCCTGCTGACTGGCACCATCAGTGCCTTAATGGCGGGGATTTTCTCCATATGTTCTTTTAAGGGATCACCCGGATCCCCCCGGAATACCTCCCGCTCCCTCACAACACCTTTGATACCGGGGCCAAGATACATCCAGGTATCCCCCCTGCCCTCCGTCTTCTTCACAGACCTGGCAGATCCCGCTTTTTTCGGCTGGCTCACCGCCGTCTTAAGATCTCCCGGTTCTTTTCCTGCGTCAGAATCTGACACCTTAACCGTCTTTGCATTACTCAACAGTAATCATCCTCCTTATTTAATCTCATAATTTCAAATTCCATCCCTATTGCTCCGAAATAAGCCGGGTGCTCATCCATCAGGGACGTTTCCCACTCAATCGTTTCTTTGCAGTGGAACCCGTCCACTACAGAATTTTTCTGGAACCGCTCACATACCATCTGGATCACATGGAGTACATTCTGGTATCCGTTCCTCATTTTATCCTCGTCCCACATGCCTATATACAAAAGGACATTTACTGTCCCCATGTTCTGCCTTGTGCTGGCTTTCCCATCTGGCAGTATCACCAGGATATAAGGGAACGGCTCCTGTTCCTGTGAATCATCCAGAAGGGCGCTCTCCAGCTCTTCCTGCCTGCCGTCGGCGCTTCCGGCCTCATCCACCGGAAGGAACTGCTTATAGACATTGAGTTTCACCAGATCCCCCTTTTTGTTCAGGAAACGGTCTTTTTCAAAAATCCCCTCCAGTTCCTGGGCAAGGACATCCTGTAAAAAAAATGGTGTGAACATGATCATAACCTCCCCAGTACATAGTCAATGTGGTGCTGCAGCCTGTCATACAACGTGCTCTGTATCACTGGCTCAAGCTGCCCATATACCCTTTTCCCTCCCAGCATGACTGGCACAGATAAGCCGTATATCTGCATGATTGGATATCTCTTTTTCCCGAGCCGGTAAAACAGGCCCCTGTGTGCCCCTGCTTCCCCCTTTTTGTTTTTCCAATCTACTTTTGTTACAAATGACTTGTTTTCGTTTTTGCGGACAGGCACCGGTGATGTGCTTGTCAGCTGGTGTCCTTTTCCGGTCATCCTTTTTCCGTTTTTTCTGATTTCGAAATAACTAAGTGGCAGATTTTTCCCGTTGGAATGCAGCGTAGCCGTCAAGGTAGCATTAGTAGCTTTTGACAAAGTTAATCCTTTGTTAAATTTCCCCGTCTTCACCACATAAGTCTCCTGGGCTTTCCGCCTCATCTCTGTCCTCGCCTTTCCAGCCGTGTCATTTACCGCCATCCGCATGATCTTCCTTGCCTGCGGGGCAAGTTTCCCGAGGCGCCGCTCAAGCTCATCCAGGTTCATAATCTGGATATCCAGTGTTTCCATAAATCCCTGCCTCCTATCTCACCGCCCGGACCGTGATGGCATATACCCCGGTCTCATTTACTGCCTGTTCAATCTGGAAACGGAAATCATCCACTGTCACCTGTTCACCAGTTACCGGCAGTTTCCCAAAATCAGCCGCCCGGATATAGAGAATGCCGCGTTTCCTGCTGGTCCCATCATTTTTGACCTCTTTCCGGAATTTTTCCCGGTTCAAAAGTTCAAAATCGTCCAGCACGACCGCGACATTTTCTTTTCCATTGACCGTATGTTTTTCACCAAACACATCCGGATTCAGAAACACATCCGCAATGTCTTCCCTCATGCTCTCTTTAAAGTCCATCACTCAGTCCCCATTAAATCAGCTTCCTGGTAATCCAGGACCGCATTTTTCAGCTCATCGAGCTTCATGGAATCATCAAGCCCGGTAAGGCCGATACTCTCTGCATAAGCGACCACCTCGGCCTTTGTGCGCATGGCCTCAACTTCCTCCGCGGTCTTTCTTCCATCCGCATTGTCAGAATCTGACGTCCTGGACAACTGGTAGGTTTCAGCACCGCTGTCAGAATCTGACTGCCCGCTGACAGTGTCATAAATATTGCCCACAAGCCAGCTGTCCCAGTCGTAAGGAAACATTACCGGCCTTGAAAAAGCCTGTACTTCAACCATGTTGTTCTTCTCATCAGCCACAAGCCTCGGGATAATTTTTTCTGCATAAGAACGGAAATTTCCATCTTTTACAAAAGTAACCTGTGCATACACTGTCTCCCCTATGCCGGGGTGGAGCAGGGCAATCGTGCCTTTCGGGAGCATTTCTTTCACTTCGCCATCCATGTCTTCATATTCATCATCATATGTAAACATGGATAAGACGACTCCATTGATATTGATGCCGCCGTTGTACACGACCCCATCCGGCAGCTCCTCCGGCTTGATCTTTCCGATATCCACTTTCGACTTGTCATAAAAATCAAGGAACTCCGGATCTGTCATAAAGAGCATGCTGACATCCGATGTCATGACAAGGTCAGTCGCCCGGACCTGTCTTTTCCTGAGCTCAGAAGACATCTTGTAGAGCTCCTGGATCTTCTCTTTTGCAGTCATTGACGCAAATTCTTTTGGAAATCTGTAGATATTTCCAAACTCACCTTCGTAAAAACGAAGGAGTTTTTCCGTATATTTTATATCCTTTGCCGCATCTTCTGCCGTGGAAAAATGCTTCATCCGTATCTTCCCAGTCATGATAAGCTCCGTGCACATCTGTTCATGGCGCCGCAGGATACTCTTTCTGAGGTCGTCTATATACTCTGCCTCAACCTCATTTTCCCTGTCCGCCGGAGACCTCCCCGACTGCGGGTCCTCACCAAAGGCTTTTTTCTCAAGATCCGATGCCGTGATCGGAAGTTTCGGTGCGATATACGGCGCATCCACCTCGTGCGCCCGGTATCCGTCCTTTTCTATCGGAATGCCCCCGACCAGCGGGATCACAAACGGCGCAGCCACACGTCCTTTCTTCTTTGTCTCAATCAATGCTTTTTCGGAATAGTATACCTTTCCGTCCGGGAAGTATCTGTTCTTAAAGAACTGCTGCACCGGGTACAGCTTTTTTATTGTTGCAATCAACTTTTTTGTCTCAATTACCACGTCACATCCTCCTTTACTTTAATACAATTTCAAAACTGCGCAGGCTCTCCAGGTCCGCGGCCGTCAGGCTGACATCCGCCAGGACACGGCTCTGCCGGAAGTTTCCGCTTATGTAAACGGTTACCGTAATTTCTGTATCTTCAGAAGTGTACGCCGTATCCGCCGCCACGATACAGTTGGCAGCCCCGCCGCTTTTATGCGGCTTATAGCTGCCCGAAACAGAGTCAAAATCAATAACCTGCCCCCGCTCAAGACATCCATCGCTTCCCCCATCCAGCGTAACTGTCACATTTTTCGAGTCGATCAGGCGCAGATAGTCGTAGATCAGATCATCCTTTTCCACACAGTACGCTTCCTTGACCATATTATCCATCTCATTTCCCTCCCCTCTTCTTATTGACGAAAGACGCCATCACATCTGACTCGTCTGTAGTGTCCCCCTCCTCCGGGCTGGCTTTCACATCATCCACGCCGGATTCTTCCGAGTCCTTAACAGCCTCTTCCATGTAATTTTTGCTTTTTTTGGCATCCTCCAGCAGCACCGCGTGGGCCAGCTCCATGGCATTCATGGCATTTTTGCCATACTTCGCATCGCGGAGTTTTTCTTCTGACACACTGGCTGCAATAGCGTCCAGCTCTTTGAGGCGGTTTCTCTCGCTGTCTGCCCCCTCTTTCCTGGCCGCCGCGGCCATCTGGTCGACTGCTGCCTGTCCCTCCGGATTTTCTTTCAGAAATTCCTCTAATGTCATGCTCTCATTCCCTTCCTTTCCTTTATTTTCATTTATACTGGAATCGGCATCACTGCCGTTTTCCTCCTCTTTTCCAGGCTGTCCTCCCGTCTGTCCCGCAGGCAGCTCCCCCAGAGCCGCTGCATTCAAAGCCATCCTCAGCTCATTTGCCTTTTTTTCCGGGATAACAGGGATTCCGGCATTCAGCACCATTGCCGGGCTGAAATCCTCTTCTCCTCCCCCATCCTCCTCTTTTCCGAAAATGTAGCCGTCTGCAAACCCAAGCTCAATTGCTTTTTTAGACGACATGTAGGTATCCCGGTCCATCAGCTCCTGCAGTTTTTCCTCAGAAAGACCGGTTTTCTTAACATAAACATCAATGATCCCCTGGTTAAATTCCCGGAGCGATTCTGCCGCCATCTCCATATCACGGTAATCCCCGTCTGCACGTGTGCTTGTGTTGTGGATCATGAACAGGGCCGCATCGGACATCAGGACCTCATCCGCCCCGCAGGCGATCACTGTGGCCGCCGACATGGCAGAGATGACATGGGCTGTCACCTTCCCTTTGTATTCTTTTAATAGCTTATAAATCTCAAAACCACTGACAACGATTCCGCCATATGAGCTGATCTCTAAAACCACCTCCTCGCCGCCTGCCTCTTCCAGCCCCTTTTCAATGTCGGCCGGACAGCAGCTATTCCATCCAAGCCAGTCATAGATCCATTTCGAATCCGAACTGATGACTGGCCCTTTCACATTAATCTTTTTCGCCATCCTTTTTCCCCCTTTCTTCACTTTCCAGCGCGTCCTGCGCCTTTTTCAGCATTACATTTTCCTCCTCAAGTGCCCGGACGTTTTCTTCATAATCCGTCCCGTTCATCGCCGTGCATTCATCACTCCTCGTTGAAAAGCCCGCGCCGACACGCGAGACTGCCGCCCCGACTTCCTTGACCGGGTCAATCTGGCCCTGTGCGGGCCCGTTCCATGTGCACCGCGTGTATGCCATCCGTATACGCACGCTGTTAAAAAAACCCGGGGCACAGATCTTTCCTTTGCTGACAGCTTCTGCAAACCACAGGTTGTAAACCTCCTGGCAGAAATCATTGACAAACCACTTCCTGCGCGTCTTAAACGCTTTCCAGGATTCGTTCTGGGCGCCTTTGCTTGCGGAAAAACTGTTGCGGAACTGTTTCATCAGAACTTCCGGTGAGATCTCAAGCGCCGCCCCGATGTACTGCACCATGGCAGACAGAAAAGCGTCAAAACTGAGCGATGGATGTTTCGACTCCACCGGGTGGACGCCTTCGCCATTTTTTAAATAATGGACTGTCCCCGTGCCCATCCTGATTTCCTCATCCTCTTCATCCCCAGCCTGGGCATCCTCTTCGTCCTCCCCTTCGAAATCCCCGGCATCGTTGCCGTTTTCGGTTGTAATAAAAACGGCAAACATGCTGTTTACGACGGCCGCCATGATCTCCGCGTCGCAGTAGCGGGTAACCTGTTTGATCGCCTCAATCACCGGGGCAAGAAACGGGACCCCGCGGTACTGCTCTGCCCGCTCCCCGGAAAACACATGGAGTATATTGGGGTTCCCCGTGCGTCTGCCCCGTTTCTGGATCCGTTTCCATTCCAGTTTTTCCATGGAATTTTCACCCGGATACTTTGAGCACACATAGTAGGCGGCCACCTTCCCGGATTCTTCAATCTCAACACCGTTGACAATGCGGTTTCCATTTTTGGCTTTTCTCTCAAAGCCGTCATAGTCGCCATCAAGGGAATCCGGGTCACAGATGCGGTCAGCTTCCACCAGTTTCAGCCGGAGCTGGTACGGCATATAGTCCGTAGCTTCTTCATACCGGATGAGGACAAACTCTTCCCCATTCCGGAGCCAGTCCAGGAAAGCAATCTGCTGTAATTCGTAAAAATTATTCTGGTCATTGGCGTCGCACAAAGTCGAGTCCGCCCATATGGCAAACTCTTTTTTGATCGTCTTCTGAAGCTCCTTGGCCTCTTCCCGGCTTATCCCAAGCTCTTCATGGTCAATCTTCGGGTTTGGGAACAGCCCGCACCCGACACAGTTTGTCCGGGTAGTGGAAACTGCTGCCGCCCCGATTGGGGAATTCATAGACAGGTCCCGGGATCTCTCCCTCAGTATCTTGCGGTTCTCCTCAATGTCTTCCCGCGGCGACCGGCTCGACGAGTCATATTTTCTGGCAAAACGCCGTCTCCTGGATGCCCCGCCATGGGAATAGCCTGTATTTTTAACCGCCCTGGATGGATCCATTTCCCCCAGGATATCTGCCTGTGCAAGGATACATTCTTTCTTGATCCCCCAGGCTGCTGCCTCTGCGGCAGCCCTCGCCCTTCTGGCTGCCCGCCCCGGCGATACCATCCGGATCAGATTTTCTATCACTTCCATTCCCCGCCTCCATCAATCAACCGGCGTGACACGGACAACACGCCTTTTTTCAGTGCCCCGGGACTTAAGGCAGCTGATCTTTGCTTCAAGCCCGTCAATCATATCCTGCACCCTGCCAAGGTCCGCCCGGGTAAGGGAGCGGGACCCGATCGTATACGACTGCCCCGAAAGGATCTTTTCTTCGGCTTTGTAATATAGTTCAAGCCGTTTCTGCAGAGATTCTATTTTTTCCTGAACACTTTTCTTCATCATCACCACTCCTCCAGTCCATTCACTGTCTTTCTCCTGTTATGCCGGTTACCGGCCTGCTTTTTCTGCTTCATGTAATTGATCCCTTTTTTTAATTTTCCCTCCAGCTTATCCCACGCTGGTTTGCGGATCTCAAGCGCCGCGTAGCCATAGTTAAAAAGATCCAGCGGCTCATTCCGCACACCGTTTTTTTTCACCCAGACATCCTTGATCCGCCCCCTCACTTTCTTTTTCACCTTATGCTCGGAAAGAAGCCCTTTGTAGTAATTTTCATCATAACCGCGGCCCAGGTTTTTGGGGAAATGGCAGTATCCCTCACCCGGCTCTTCTATCCCCAGCCGGTTCAGTATGGCATCTTTCCCGGCGTCAACACCGAGCACGTAAAGGACCGTTGTGCCGATCACTCGGATCCTGCCATCTTTTGTCTTTTCCTTGATCTCTTTCTCTGACCTCTTGTATATGAACGGAAGCCCCGGCCTGTCGGCCTGCCCCTTAACCGGATAACACGGTTTCCCCTTGTCACGCATTTTTTTACACCACTTGTAAATCATATGTGTGTGGTTGCCATTCCCTGTGTCAACTGCAAACGCAGCCAGATCCAGGCCGGTGCCATTTTTGAAATAAAAAGTCTGCGAAAGGTACTCTTCCAGCTCATCCCATACCTCCCCCTTTTCCAGGTTCCCATAAATTTCTGTTTTGTAGATCCCCCAAGTTTCATAATCCCTGGCCCATCCCCGGATCTCCACTTCAAAGCGGTTTTTCTGGACATCCACAGCCCCGGTTAGCAGGATGACGCCGTCCGGTATTTCGGCTTTATAATATTCCGCCCGGCAGCCCAGCGCCTCATCTGTCACCGTATTCTCTATGCCCATCTCCGACTCGTCCCAGACCTCGCCAAGTTTTGTATTTATGAATGTTTTCAAGTCTTCCGTATCCCGGTATTTTTCCATCCTCTCCACTGCGTCATTAAAGTCCTCTATGAGCTTTCGCCATTCCACAAAAGGGCTTGCCAACTGGTTCAGGTGGAAGCTCCTGTGGTGTTTCCGCTCAGGATGTGCGGCAATCCATTTATGGTTGCATTCTTTCCAGTCCTTTTCCGCTATTTCCTCTCCGCAGCCGGCACATGTCATGGACACAGTTTCAAAAACAACACGGTGAAAGTCGTATGGCTGCCATGTCCCGCAGCACGGGCACTGTACACACCACTCCTCCATCGTGCCCTTATTGAACTCCTGCTCAATCTTGCTGTCCCCGGCGATTGTAGGAGTCGAGGTCTTTATATATTTTTTATTCCAGAACGAAGTTGCCCTTGTCTCTGCCAGCTTCACCGGATTCCCCTCACTGCCTGCCGATTCCGGGAAACGGTCAATCTCATCCATCCAGATCACACGGGCCGGGTAGGATGACAGCGATGTCGGCGAATTCGCCCCGGCAATAACGATGTATCCTCCGACGTATTGTTTTAATAAAATCGTATTATCCGAATTTTTCGTTTTTGCCGGGGCAATTTTTTTATGCAAAACCGGCACATCCTGTATCATGCTGGCCAGCCTCAGTTTTGAAAAATTCTGCCCGAGGACAAGTGTTGGGAACACAATCATCTGGGCCGCAGGATCGTATTCTGCAAAGTAGCCGATTCCGCACAATATGATAGTGGTCTTGCCAACCTGTGCAGAGCTCATGATTGAAACATCCTGCACATCCGGATCCGTAATGGCGTCCAGGATCGCTTTCTGGAATGGCATATTCCTCACCCGGTATCTTCCGGATTCATTTGACCCCATTGGCAGGTTCATGTTTTTTTCCGCCCACTGGGTCACTGTCTGCTTCTCCCTCGGTTTCAAACAAATTGCCAGCGCGCAAATAAATATCAGCGTATGGTAACTAACTTCTTTTTTCTTCCGGCCCATCATCATCCCCCACTATTGAAAAAATATTGTCCGCATCCACACAGATGTGCTCGTCTGAATAATAGTCCGCCGGATTATACTGGGACAGTTCCAAAAGCACATCATTTACCTCATCCATAAGGAACTGCTGGATCTCGCCCCGTGTCTTCCCCTCTGCCCTTCTGGCAGCCTTTACCGGAAGGGCCAGAAGTTTCGATTTGAATTTTGAAAACATGTCCGTGATGACAGCTTCGACATCCTCAGATTTATGTACTTTCCCCTGTATGAGCTGCAGCCTGATCTCATTGATCATGGATTTCCAATGCTCATTCACCGCCTTTTCCCGGTTAAGGTCAAGATACTGGCTGTCTACATCTGTTTTCACCTTTTCCCCGGCCTTGGCTATCTTTAGCGTAAGGATATAATTTTTCACAGATTTCAATAGCAGGTAACGCCCATGGCTGTTCCTTTTCAAAACGCCCTGCTCAGCCAGGTTGCGGACCATCCGGTCACCAACGCCAATGATTTCCCCAAGCACTTTTGCGGATACGGTTATGTCTGAAATATCCTCAACCTTCCTTGTATCCTCCATCAGATCCCCCCTCTCTTCCATCCATACGGAAACGGCAACGCAAAAATTTTTTTTTAAAAAACTAGCCCTCTTTCGGGCCTCGGAACCGCCCCTCACCTGGTCTGTAGCCCCCAAAGAACCTATCATTTTTCACATGACAGAGTTCACAAGTGACAAAATACCGTCATTTTTCACTCTTTCTCCCATTTTCTCGCTCTCTCTTTTCTTGTCACATCATGTGTTTGACATATCTGGAGTTCTGTCAACTTCCATGGATCAGGATTTCTTCCTATAGTTGGTTCTTATGTTTCCAGGCACACCATTTGACACTCATTTTTTATGTCAAATGACAAAGCAAAAAAATAAAATGTTTCCGTTTTCCAAAACAGCGTAAAAAAATAAGACCTATTCCAAAAGGTCTACCTGTTTATAGACATCCGATATCGTGTCCTGCGTAATGCCAATATATCTAAGAGTTTCCTCTTCCCTTGAATGGTTAAACACCTCCATCAGCGTAGCTACATCATGTGTCTTTTGATAGTAATGGTAGCCGAATGTCTTCCGCATTGTGTGCGTGCCAATCCCGTCCTCTATCCCGAATTTCTCCGCTGCCCTGGACAGGATGTTGTATGCCTGCTGCCTGGTGATCGGCCTGTTCGGCACGGCCGGGGTCCGGAACAGGCATTCATAATCTTTTTTATCTTTGATGTACTCATCCAGCAGGCGTCTTATGAAACGGTTAATTGGGATACGCTTTTCCTTTCCCGTCTTTTTTTCACGAATGAGT
This sequence comes from uncultured Acetatifactor sp., assembly GCA_947631615.1. Taxonomy (GTDB): domain Bacteria; phylum Bacillota; class Clostridia; order Lachnospirales; family Lachnospiraceae; genus Acetatifactor. Next base: position 12,673 of record CANRLX010000040.1, on the reverse strand, counting down.
AAATATTCTTTCCTGACATCCCTCACCCGCAGTTTCAAGATATCCGATATACGCAGGCCAGTGTAAATCCCCAGGGCGAACATCAGCCCGTCCCGCCGGTTTTTTTCCTGCAGATAATCAAAAATATCTTTCACAACCTGTTTATCCCTGATCGGCTGCACCCTGTTCACATCCACTCACCTCCAGTCCCCGCGGCACAAAAAAAGAAGAGGGCAGGCTGCCTCTTCCTTTTTATCTCACAATATCATTATAACACACCTTAACACGACATTTCCACGACATCTTTTATTTTTTTTATTCCTTCAAAAAAGCCGTGGAATGCACGGTTTTCCGTTGTTTTTTGTAAAAAACAAAAAAATTTAACTTTTTTTCGCTTTTTACGGGAATTCATTCTCTAAAGTCAGATTCTGACTTTAGCCTTGATTCAATCCGCTGGATCTGCCTGGTCGAATATCCAATCGCTTTTGCTGTCTGTTCCTGGCTGAATTCCATTATTTCCCGGTAATAAAATACAGCGGCCTCCACATTTTTGTTATTTTTATAAATAGCCACAAGTTTTTTTCTTTTTTTCCGGAGAGCATCCAGCTCTTTTGTGTAGCGGCAGAGATTCCTCTCAATGGCATCCAGGCGGCTGATGACATCAGCAAAAGAGATTTTTAATCCCCCGCCTTTTACTTTTTCGGCAGAATAGTCAACCCCCTTTATCCCGTCCGGAACCCGATCACGCAGGTCAAGGTATCTCCTCCGCTCTTTCCTGATGTCATCCACAACTTCCTCCAGTTCGCTGATTTTATAATCCAGAAGCCGTATGTATTCGCCCCGCTCTGTCCGGAGCGGACGTGGCTTTCTCTTTTCCACAGAATCACCCCTCTCTCTTTCCTGCTTCATATCCGCTTTCAGCCTGCTTAATATGTCTTCCGGCACATCCAGCCCCCAGTCCACAGCCAGGTCACAGACCTGTCTCTCTTCCTCCGTCAGACTTCTGTAATTTTCCTCCCGGACCAGGCTGCCGCCCATCGTCTTCCAGCTTTCTGTCTGAAACAAAAATATGTACCTTCTTTCCACCAGTTTTTTCTTCAATCAGCCTTTTCTTTTTTCTTGCCGCATCCGGATCTGACCGCATGACCGCACGGTCAGCCCCTTCTGTTACAACAAAATATTTCGTTTTTCTCGCCAATCCGCATCCTCCTGTTCCATGCCATGTATGCCTCTGTGCTGTTTGTGAAGAACAGCCGCCCAAACTGCTTATTCCTGACGCGGTAACGGTTGTTTGAGCCGTCTGCCCGGACAACCATGACAGCATCGTTGCCGCCGGTAAAATAAACTTTCTCCACGATGCACTCTTTGATATCATCAAACAATTCTGCCAGGCTTGCGCCGATCAGAAAGATCCTGTCGCCCGGTGCGGCATTTGCCAGGAGCAGGCAGCCCTGTTCTTTATACTTCTGGCACCGGATCTGTTCCATCATGTGGTCTTCATAATAGCCTACAAGCGTCCTCAGTCTCTTTATCTCCCTGAATGGATTCCTCACGCTGCATCACCCTCCGTTCAATATTCTGGCCATGGCTGACTCATTGGCGTCTTTCACCCCGGCCGTATCAATGCTGTTGACCATGCAGGACAACAGATAGCCCCTTATGTTCCTGATTTTTCTCCCGGTATCAAAAAAACTGTTGACCACATACTGCATATGCTCATTAGTCAGCATTTGTAAACGCTTCCTGACGGCAGGAGTTGGCCGTTTCTCACCAGAAATTTTCTGAAACCTCCCGGTTGAAAAATATACAGACACAGCAATCTCCACACAGGCATCCAGCACATCCAGACGTTCCTTACTGCCAGACCACATATCTGCCATATGCTCATATCCAATCTGATTCCGGAACATCAATCCTATCGCCTCCCTATCTGGTTCATCAGTAAGAGAGATAGATTTTAGATCAGCTATATTAGTCTTTTTTATAATCTCTGTATACGTCTCCCGTTTTTTCGGGAGAGCCTCCCCCGTTTTTTCGGGAGAGCCTGTCACGTTTTTTCGGGGGAGGGGGGTATTTTTATCAACATTGTCAACATTATCAACACTGCTGTCTGCACCATCATCCTGCCCTGCTGAGGCTGCCATACTGCTGCCCTGCTGCGCCTCCGGCTCCGTATCCGCTGTCCCTGATGGGTATGTCAGTTCTTTCAGCCGCTCCGGATCCAGGTCAATAAACAGAACATTATTGCAGAGAATCCCCTTTTTATCCCGGACTGTTTTAAAAACCCGCCGGATAACCCCCAGGGATTCCAGGAAAACAACGGCATCTGTAACCTGACGCTTACTTACCTGGTAGTAATCCGCAAGGTCACGGTAGCTTTTCTGCAGCAGTTCACCCCTGAATTTTGTCTTATATCCAATAAATTCGCCCGTGCGCTCATCCCGCATCTCAGTCGGGCGGTACCAGTATACGATCTCTGACAGGATCATGATAGCCAGGAGATATGGTTTCCCATCCTCTTTTGATACTGATTTAAACCAGACAGAGGGGATCACATTCCCGGAAAAATTAATCTCTGCCACACGATCCGCTGTCTTATTCCCGGTCATGTGTCCCATAAAGCCACCTCCTAGTTTTTACGCAATAATGGTGAAATTAGAGCTTAATTCAAGGCTGTCACGCTGTTTACACATGCCAAGTTTCTCTTCGATGTACGTTCTGACGGCATGTATCGCGGCAAGTTTCCACGCCCCACCATCTGCTTCAAAAAGGGCAGCCGCTATCCCCGTATCATCCCGTATCCGGAAGATAAAATCAGAAGCCGGCTGTTCTACCTCAAGGAACGTGCGGTATGGAGCCAGATGAACCGGATTTGGCACAATATCCTCATCTCTGCTGGTCACCGTCTTCTGGATCGTCACTTTCTGGCTGACCCCATCGTCCCCATAGTCCTGCAGTGTGCCGCTCTGTGACGTTCCCACGTATTTTAAGATGACCGCTTTGTCATTCCTCCCATCATCTGTCCGCTCCAGGGATATTTCATCCATTTCCCCTACAAATTTGGACATTACGTTGATCACAAACTCTTCTGCGCCGTAGAATTTGCCGAATGTAAATTCCGGAACCATTGCCGTTACACGGACAAGCTCCTCGCGCTCCCTGTCTGAATTCAGCCCAGACAAAAGAGAGACCTCCGTCGGGCTTTTGACATGTATCAGCATATCCGGGCTCATTTTATCCGATTCCGACCAGATATAGTCAACCAGGCTGTCCAGCGTATGCATTTCAATTGGCTCAGCAACCGGTTCTTTTTTATGTATCAGGTGCATAGGCTTGTCTGAGAACAGCTTTTCCTCATGTTCCTTGTAATGCGGCCCACTGATATTTACCAAATATTCCATTGCTTCCTTTAATCCATCCATTTTTTACATCCTCCTTCTATGCCTGCTTCTTCATTGCAACAACTTTGTCTGCCTTTTCTGGCAGGAACGTCTGCCCCCGCATCTGACTTCCATACTCTTCCGTGGTGATTGTTCCATCTTTCAGATCTTTGAATATCCCGAATTCCGTCTTTGCTGTCAGCGCCGGAGCCAGTTTTGTCTGTACAGAAATTTCGCACTGGACATCATCCCTGGTTTCGTTCTGCCTAAAGTCAACGCGGATATTGATACTGCGTTTATCCTTAAACGGCGTATTGACATCCACAAGGTTTTTCATCACCTCATTAAATGCCGCGCTGAACCGCTCCTGCAGAGCCCCCCCGGCTATCTTGTCCAGCCGGATCCCGTTATTATCCATATGCCTCCTCCTTTCTTTAACCATCATTTGACTGCATTACCTTATCTTTCAGCAAGAGAAGAGCCGTCAACATGATCCTCTCCTTTTCCATATGCAGCTTATCTGAATTGTTTAAATCAGATTTTTCAAAATGGCTTATAAAATTTTTCTTATAATTTATCAGCTCATCCAGGATCTCCATATCAACCATCTTTTTCAACCCGGGAACATCGGCATGGCTGCCGCTTTCCGGTTCATCCGGAAAAACCGAAAAAGAAATTTTCTGTTCAGGCGGATCCTGTTCCGACGGTTCCTGTTTCAGCTTATTTACCATCTTTTTTACGTCACCTGACAACAGGTTTTCATCCTGGATGACCCTGCGCTGCAGCTCATCATCATCCAGGCGCGATGTTTCATATGCTTTTGAGAAGTTTATCCGCCCCTCCTCCAATGCCTTTTTTCCCTCGTCTACAAGCGAACTGTTGATCTTGTCCACCTGGGCGATCTTAGTAACAGATCTGCCAAAGGCTTTTGCAATATAGGAGCGCACATCACCCTCAATCTGGATCTCGCCGTTTTCAACTGCCGCCTGCAGCCATTTTTTATACTCCGCCTCCTGCCTCACCAGTGTCGCGTCATCCATCTTTCTTGTGAACGCATTGCCACTGATCAGCGTCAGCATAAACATGTTGTAGGACATTTCCCTCACCAGGCAGCGGACTTTTTTAAATTCCCCATGGCCGCGGGCTATATTGCGTTTTATCGCCGCATATCTCCTGTGCCCCGACAATATCATATCCCCGCCATCCACCCGGCCCACAAGGATAGGCTCAAGGTGGCCTACTAAGAGCATGTTGTCAGCCAGCTCCTCAATCTCGCTTTCCGGGTAAAAATTATCCCGGGAGGGATGTAACATATCTGCATCCAGAAAAAGCTCTTTATATTCATCGGCGCTGACTGCCGCCATTTTTGAAACGCCATTCATGCGTTCTGAAATGGGAATTCTAGGCATGAAAAACAACCCCCTCCCTCTGTTTCTCCGGCAGGCGCCGTATGTACTCTTTTACAAAAACTTTGTAATCAATACTGGCGGCGGAGCGCGGGCTGTAGGAACAGAGCCCACAGCCTTTTTCAAACGAGCCCGAATCCACTTTCCTGCTGTACCGGATGCGTGTATCGAATACATCATATGCGCTCTTCCTCAACACCATATCACCACCGATCATCTCCGGTGATTTATAAAACATAGTGACAAGGCACCGCATGGATTCCATATGAGGGTTAAATTCCGCCATCTCACCGGCAACATCTGCCAGCTCCTCCATTCCATCCAGGGAGTATTTATCAATTTTAACAGGAACAATAATGTCGTTAGTGCAGGCCAGGGCATTGAGTACGTTCATGCCGATCCCCGGCGGGTTGTCGATGATGCAGAAATCATATCTGTCTTCTACCTGGGACAGCGCATTTTTTAACTTTGAGATCTGTTCCTGCTCTTTATCCATCATCAGATCCAGCAGTGCCGCATCCATATTCATGTTGCAGGGCACAATATCCAGAGTATACTTCTGCGGACCCCGGATAGGACTTCTGCATATAACCTTTTCCATGTCTACCACTTTTTCGCGGTATACCGACTCAATTGTGTTTTTGTCATAACTGTGTAAATTGAAATACCTGGTAGCATTTGCCTGAATATCGTTGTCCACAATCAAAATCCTCTGGCCATAGTACCTTGCCAGCAGGATCGCCATGTTGACCGCCGTGGTTGTCTTCCCGACACCGCCTTTCAGGTTTAGCAGCGAAATCACTCTCATTTTCGTTCCTCCTTAAGCATTTTTCTGACTTGCTTTGTCTTTGCTGGCCGGATACTGTTCTATCTTTTCGGATTGGCAGAAACTACACCTTGCTATAGGCGTAGTTGCATAATATTCAGCGTGGCAGCTCCGGCATTTTACAACAAAAAATGGGCTTGTTATCGCTATATCCGTTCCCGGATAGCTTTTCAACCTTTTTCGATATTCCCGCACATTTTCCATTGCAGCACCTTCTTTCTGACATCCCTCCCAGGGGACTAATCATATTCCAGGCCCGTGATGCCACAGTCCCCTGGGATCTGATCCGAACAATCTATAGCCACCATCTCCTTTCTTCCATCCAACGGATGTTATTCATGGGAATGTGGGGATTCGAACCCCATTTATGTAAAAAATATGAGAGGGAACATAAAACGCCCTGTCATCCCCTGCGTCCTGCCAATACAAGCTCTGGTGCTGGTTTAATTTATTTTTAAAAATCGGTTCATGATATGTTGAATGCCTGGTAATTCCAAACATTCCCCTTTCTCCCCCTTGTACGGTTCTGGCAATGGCTGCCATGCAGTAACACAGCAAGTTATGTCATTCATATTATCATCTCTAAATCCGTAACCATCTTGCCATCTTCCAAAATCCGCAATATTTGTTTCATATTCAGGAGGACCTACTTCCATTTCATATTTTATAGTTGTCATGCACCTTGATACATTTGGCAACCGCACACTGCATGGAATCCACTCGCCGATTTTGGGCAGTTCTTTAACCTTTCCAATGACACCATGCAGCATCGCTAACTGATTTTTTAAAGCAAATTCCAGCATTGCCTCTTCTGGATTTCTCTCTGCCGCTTTAATCTGTCGTTGCGTATTCTTTCCTAATTCGCACAAGACCGCAAGCAATTCCTTTTCATCAATCATTTCCCCTCATCCTTCCATAAATCAAGTATTGTCATCCGACTATCTTCTTGTTCTCTCTTTCTTCAATTTCTACTTTTCCTCCCCATTGTTCAGCCATTGCCTTTGCTATGCCGGGGAAGGTCTTTGACCGTTTCTTTTTATTGTTTCCGCTTTTGCAAACCGCATTATCGGAATGACCCTTATAGCCGGCTGAAACCCATCTTTTTGTTGGCTCTACGTTTTGCGTTGCTTCTAAAATCGGCAATCCCTTTATCCATAATTGCGTTCTTTTGGTGTATGGTTCTCCAAACTGATAAGGCTGTATAATTTGCTTTGGTTTTGGCAATTCCCATATTTTCATTGGCGTTGGATTTTCTATTGCTATATGCTCGCAATCTGCATTGTAAATAGCCATAAACAGGATTTTCATTTCCAGTCCTTTGGCATATCGTTCTTGATTTAATTCGCCTCCCCTAAACAACCAATTTGCACCTGCTGTGGAAAAATATGTACATGGTGGAAAAGCGATAATCATATCCCACTTACCGTCAATTCTATGCATTACACCATCCACCGTCTGAAATTCGCAGTTCCCATTCAGCATAGGAATTACATCTTGCTGTATATGCCATTCCTCATGTCCTCCACTGCAAGGCTCAATGTCGCAGGAATACGCTTCATGCCCTAACCGCCGGAACTCTATGCAGACACGCTGGCTTTCCTCGCAGGCTACCAATACTTTCATCTTTTCAACTGCCGTCATGGCCCTTATCTCCTTCACTTGTATTTTTCCTGTCCGCCTTCTATAATTTATGTACAGGCTGCTGCAACGGCCGAGTACATAGAAAGGATGGTGCTCTAAATGAAAATGGTTCAAATTGACCTATCGCCTTTTCCGCCTGAAAAACAGGAAGAATTGCGGAAAAAGGTATTGTCAATTGCATGGGATGATCATGTTACAATCGCTCATCCCGAACTGCTTACCGTGATGTGGGATCGTAAGGAACCCATCGAAACAGTTTTTCCTGAGCTTGCCCCTCATCTGATTTATCAGTAAAAGTCTCAATGCTCACTTTCGGAAGTGCCGGGTCATATTCCAGGACAACCCGGCACTTCCTGCCAAGAGGAACTAACTGAATCATATGAAACAGCCCTATCAGCACTTTTTCAAAGTCACCAGTCTGAATGTGGTAACCTGAATACTTTTCCATCCTCGTTCACCTCCTCTGTTATTTTTGAAAATTTAGCCATAACTACCTGCCGGGCGACATCATGCACTTTTTTTCGGTCTTCTTTCCGCTCCTCCACTGTTCTGCCTGCGTAATAGTCATCTCTCACAATGATCCTGCACGCGCCATGCATGTAATCTTTAACCACTGCCATATGAATCACCTCAGTTCTCTTTTTAGTAAGATATTCCAGTCAGTCTGTACCCTTTCCATTTGTTTTCACAACGCAAATTTCATCTGCTGCAGAGGGGGATCATAATTCATCAAAATCATCTCCCTTTTCGGACTGCCAACCTGTGAATATGCTGTTTTCACCATAGTATTCCAGCCTTTTAACATGTCCGCATATAGACATGTATCATAGCCGCTAATGATCACTTTGCCTTTGTGTTTCATTAAAACATTTAGCAATTCTTCATGATCCTCATCCGTCATCTCGCATCTATACTGTTTCCCATGGCGGGTTTCCATCATATACGGCGGGTCGCAATAAATAAGGACATTTTCATGATTAAAACGTCTGATCAGCTCGATAGCCGGTTTGTTCTCAATCTGGACGCCTCTCAGCCTTTCTGCTGCTTCCATAACCTTCCATGGCAGATTACACCAATCACGCGAAGCGTAAGACCGTTCCCTGCCCTGCACATCATTTTTCCAGCCGACCTTTTCTCCATTTGTCCGGAATCCATGCCCCATGTTGAGTCTTATGTAAAAATTAAGTGCCTTTTCAAACGGATCTTCCGGATCTTTTTGAAACGCTTTCTCATACACCTCTCTTGCATATGGCGTCAGATATATTGCGCTTGCCAGCCTTTCCGGATCAGAGCGTATGCATTCAAACAGATTTACCACATTGCCGTCCAGGTCATTAACTGTTTCAATATGTGACCTTGGTTTATTGAACAGCACCGCCCCTGTTCCGAAAAACGGCTCCAAATAGCTGTGATGTTCTGGGAAAAAACTGATGATCCAATCTGCAAGCGACCATTTACTTCCCGGATATTTCGCAATCGCTTTCATCCTAATCACTCCAATCTATGGCTTGTCCGCAGTTACCGCAAAATTTCCTAAATACACTGTCTAATAATTTCCCACAAGACGGACAATAATCATCGTTTATCGTATATCTCCTGTCCACTTGATAATCCGTATCACAGTTGGGGCAATGTTCCATTTCAAAGCCTCCACGATGCCTCAATATTGTTTTTGGTTTCTTCACCCTCTGCTTTTCCCTTTCTTCCAAAAGTTCTTCCACTGTTCCCAATGCCCGGTACTGCTGGATTTCTTCAAGGGCGGCTTTTGCCACTTCTAATGCTTTGTTTACATCATCTGCATGGTCAAATCTGCATATTCTTACATCAAGTATCAATTTTGCTTCATTCTCTGTCATTCTGCTACCTCCAGCAATTTCGGATTGTCAAAAATATTGCCGACAACCTCATAATCTTTTTTGCTATCTCGCAAGTTAAATCTTCTCCAACGATTAAATAATACAAAACCTCCGTTATCCCACTTGACGCTAAATAAATCATACCCAGCAAAATTATGTCCTTTTCCGTCATCCACTCCAAATTTGCTTGCCTTAATAATATCCCCCTCAAAAATCCTCTTCCCGTTCTTGTCAGTCAAGCCTGTATACTGGCAAAGAGTTTTGGGGGATATCACATATTTTATTGGAGGATATATAGTGGTTTTGAATTCATTCGTGTATGGGATTGATATATCTACTTTGCCAATATACATCCAATAAACAGGACCATATTTAACAGGATATCCCTCCACCCATTCCCTAGTATCTGTACATTTTGCCTTAAACAAAATCTCTCTCATTTATTTCCACTCTCCGGTTTCCCACAGCGTTCAAATTCGATTACCCATACCCAGGGATTAGCTTCCCAGCCGTAACGGTCAAGGTCTGATTTCTTGATGGTGCAGTCCCATATTTGTCGAAACTCGACCTTATGAGCTGCTTCTATCCACTCTTCTGTTTCTTCTAGCATTTGTTTTATGTAATGATTTATGATGTCTTGATTTGCACCTTCTCGCAAAATCTGTTCCCTTGTAATTTCCTGCAACCGCTCCACCCTTACATCCGTAACCTTTAACCAGATACGGGCGGCTTCCTTTGGCATATGGATGGAAGGATGCCATATGTGGCCATATAATAGATCTTCATAAATCTTCATATTCAAAGATTCACCACCGGCTTTAAATTCAATTTCTGCGTTTCTATTCCCACGCGCAAGGTCTCCATACACATTCCGTACCCGCCACGTTTCCCGAGCATACAAAATATCTCCCCGATAATATGGCGGCCTTATATCAAAACAATAGAAAGGCTCTTCGTGAAAGATTACTTTTTTGCTGTAAACTGTGTTTGAATAGACAGAAACACTATCTGCATCAGGTATTTTATTTGTATATTAGTTTACCGGAAACTTCACCACCCGCCTTGTAACCGTCTTTCTCCCATCCAGTATCGCCCGGACCATCTCTGTGTTAAATAAAACTGGTAAAACTCTGCCCATTTACTCCACCTGCCTTTAATTCTAAAAGAAACACAGTATGAAACCACCGATTATCAGCGCAGCATCCAGCACGTATAGTGAAAACGCGATAATAAACAATCTCTTTGTGCTTTTATATAATTTGTCTGTATCATCCATGCTTTTTCTTCTCCTATTCATAAAAAGATAGCCCGTATCCATTTTTAGTCTTTCAAAAGACGATTAATATACTTCCCAACTGTCACATCAGAAATTCCCATTTCGTCCGCAATCTTGGCATTATTCCACCCGGCATTATGTAAAGAAACGATCTTCCCAACATCAACCTGAATTTTCCTGCCAGGTTTTTTCCCTGTCTTTTTCGTTCCCGCCGCGTCAATTAAATACTTCGCGTCTTTCGTAAAAACTTGAGAATCAAGAATTTTTGCAATGTCCAAAAAGTGTCCCTCAATAACCTTTATTGCAGGACGCCCCTCCAGATAGGCTTTTAAAACTTCTGATTTATCACTCGTTTCTTTTAGCAAGTACCGCACCTCCTGTTTCAAAAAAAAACGTCCAGCATTATTAATCTGCAGTTTTGCAATTCCTGCTCCTCTCTTCCCGCTTCCCAATATCCGTACAGCCCTCCCTTGCCAACAGGTTGATGATCGTAAATGCCTGGAAGTCACTGTATGCTTTCCGTGTGATCCTTTTTCCCTTATACACTGCTGTTATGATATACATAGCACCACCTCACTCTTCTTTATGATATTCTGCACAGAAATGGACCACCGGGGAGTCGAACCCCGGACCGTCCGGTTATGAGCCGGATGCTCTGCCTCTGAGCTAATAGTCCATAAGTGGTGCAGGGGAGAACAGCGCCATTCTTTTCTGCACCACTCCCGGTCATTCATGTTTTAGACCTCCAATGTCCGAGAAAGGTCTGTGGAGTTTATTATGGCCGTTATGGCACATCCGGCCAAATAGCACGCCCGGCATGACCCGATCCGTTCCCCTGCCGGAACTGCGCGCCTGTGTACGATTTATTTCATTTTGATTTCCGAACTGGTTGTATATTCCCTTATCTTTGTGATATGGCATAACAAACCACCATCACCAGTAATATAAACAAAGTTGCTATTGTCGTGGTCATCTGCCTCACCTCCCTTTGTCAGATTCTGACTTTCTTTCGCCACTTCCTTTCTCATAGCTGTTCCAGTTCCACCTTGGCATCCTCCGTTTGCGTTCTATAACATGCCCCCGTTCATCCCTTAAAGAAACAAGCTGTCCTGCATTAAATAAATCACCAAAAAGGGCAGAAACTTCACGAAAAAGAATCCTAATGTACTGTTCAATTTCTTTTGCAGTATCATAAGAACAAATGTTTCCGCACAAAACAGAAATCCCTATTCTGCTGTGCTCCATGTCAAATTGTCTGACCCAGTGCGCCTGACAGGATGAAGTAAACTCATCGCGGTATTCCAGCCTAAACTCATTCTGTTCCGTTCCGGCTGTGCTGTACAGGAAAGCATATCGTTTTAAAATACCAGATAATCCATCAATAAATTCATCATAAATATCCCGAAAATACTGCAAGAAAATCTTTGCTTTCGGTGAATCCAGATCAATATATTTTACCTCTATGGTTGCCAGGCAGTTATTTTTGTCTGGCAAATATTTTGTTTCAGTCAATAAACCTATAGCAAATAAATCCATGTATCTATCGCCTCCCGTCAGATTCTGACTTCTTTTCACCGGGCACTTTAACATCCCTTTGACTGCCTTTTTGATTTATGTTACAATGTTTCCGAATCGTCCAACGGCCTCCGGAGCTCCCGCTGTGGAATCTGGAATAAATCCTCCAGCTTGTCCCAAAGAGGTATGCTTCCAGCCCTTGTCCCATATTCCAGCCGCTGGTACGAATTTACATTAATCCCCAGGACAGACGCGACCTCTTTCTGCGTCTGTCCGCGTTCTGTCCGGTATTTATGTAACCTTAACACCATATACCTCCCATTCCCCTGCGATTGTGTTTATTGCTGCTATATACCCATTTCATTTCCCTTTCCTTTTTGCTATAATGTATCCACATGCTGTTGCTACGGCAAAATACATTAGGAAAGGAGAACTATAGTATGCTTAACCGTTATTATGTTGACGCCTCTGGTCTTTCAATCAATGAGCGGGATAAGGTTTATTCCGATCTTGAAAGTATCTGTTTCATTACAAACATAGATTTAAGGCGTCCTGGATGTTATGAGGCATTTCTGGAGGATAAATATGATTTAAAATCTTTGATCACTTTCCCCGATTCCTGTATCGTTACTCGTTTGTAAATTCCTCATATTTGATTTTTGCATTCAGAAGTTCCGGGTCATATTCAACGGTGATCTGGAACTTTTTTTTGAAATTTACGCACTCTGAAATTACTTTCAGTAGAGTGCCGGCCTTTTCTAAATCTTCGGTTTTTACAGAAATGATATTTCCTG
>CANRLX010000039.1 GCA_947631615.1 uncultured Acetatifactor sp. | reverse complement strand
AGATTGGATAGATACTGCCAAAGGTCTAGGAATGGTCTTGGTTATCTATGGACATTTGCTGTACGGCGGAATATGGAGTATCGTAAACAGAGCCATATACTCTTTTCATATGCCGATGTATTTTGTCCTGTCGGGATATGTTGCACACCGAAGGACAACAACATTGAAGAGTTATTTTTCCCGCAAGGCCTATGAACTTTTGCTTCCGTCCGCCATCTTTATTGTGGCAACGCTGCCAATTTATTATTTTTTTACCCGAGACAGTGGGACAAACCTTTCGGAGCACCTTAAAACAATCCTGTTTGTGAACGGACAGGTTGCGTACAATTCGCCAATTTGGTTTCTTATTGTACTGTTTCAAATAATAGTTGTATTCGAAATTATAAGAGGTATACAATACCCTATTCCGGTCAAGGCGGTAACTGCTCTCCTGCTTTTTGTCTTAGGATACTTGGTATACACATTTTCAGTATCACTTCCGTTTGGAACAGACAAAACTATTATTTGTCTTGGCTTTTTTATGACAGGCAGCCTAATGCGGGATCTCTGCGAAATTTTGCCCAAAAGGGTATTTCCCGCCATTGTATGCGTTTCGGCGATCCTTTGGTTTTTATGCGGGGTCGTGTTCAACGGCAAGGTGTCGCTTTACAGAATGGAATTAGGAAGATACTGGCTGTTCATTGCCTCAGGGCTCACCGGCAGTATATTGTGGTTTGGAATATGCTGGACTTTACGAAAGGTAAGTGTATTTCAAAGATGGGGGCAAAACACAATTTTTGTCGTATGCACTCAATATGTCGGTATAACTCTGTTTCGCACGGTTATGTCACATATCAAGCTGACCAGCACTGTATATTTTGACATTATTGCGCTTGTTGTGTCAAGTGCGGCAATGTTTGCCTATATGCCGATATGTTCGTTTATCAATGTATATTTGCCATTTTTGGCAGGAAAAGAAGAAAAAATATGCAGAGTATAGTGGCAGAGAACGGAATAGATGCGCTGAAGAGTGTGCTGCAAAAAGCGGGAAGTAAGAAATTTCTTCTAGTCGCCCACTCGGTTTTCCCGTATCTCGGAATGGAAAAAAGGCTCTCTGACATAGGCGTTCCCTATGTCAAGTTTGGCGGTTTTGTATCGAACCCGCTTTATGAGGATGTATGTGAAGGTGTCCGGCTTTTTAATGGGGAGCATTGCGATACCATCGTCGCCGTCGGCGGCGGCAGTGCCATCGATGTGGCTAAGTGCATCAAGCTGTACTGTAAAATGGATCCCACAAGGAATTATCTCACGCAGGAGTATTCCGATTCCGGCATCCCTCTGATCGCGCTGCCCACTACGGCGGGAACCGGCAGCGAATCGACGAGGTACGCGGTGATCTACTACGGGGGGAAAAAACAGTCGATCACGCACGATAGTATTGTCCCCGATTGCGCGATTCTGGAGCCGGGATTTCTACGGACGCTTCCGCTCTATCAGAAAAAATGCACCATGCTGGATGCGCTTTGCCAAGGGATTGAGTCGTGGTGGTCGGTGAATTCCACAGAGGAAAGCAAAGGATATTCCCAAATAGCCGTGGAGACGATCGTCAAATACATGGACACCTATCTGGAAAACACTTCCGATGAAGCTACAAAACAGATTATGCTGGCGGCCAACTACGCCGGGCGGGCGATCAATATCACCCAGACAACGGCGCCCCACGCTATGAGTTACAAGCTGACCTCCCTGTACGGTTTGCCGCACGGTCACGCGGTGGCGGTCTGTTTGCCACAGGTATGGCGGTATATGTTGGCGCATCTGGAGGAATGTGTGGATCCCCGCGGCAGCGAATATCTGAAAAGGACGCTCGCGGAAATCCCAATTAGTGCGGACTGGTTTGAAAAGAAGTTGGACAAGTTCGGGATGCAGTATCCGAAAGCTGACAGCAGAGAAAGAGAACTTAGCATCTTGACGCAGTCTGTCAATCCGATTCGCTTAAAGAACAATCCGGTTGCTCTGACTGAGGATGTACTTCGGAAGATGTATGAAAGGGTTTTGCAATAAATGAAGGTAGAGAATTTAACTCGCATAATGGGAGCGGATTTTTTCACCGGCGTACCGGATTCGCAGCTTCGCCCGCTGTGCGACTGGCTGATCCAAACCTACGGAACCGATCCGAAGCATCACATCATTGCCGCCAATGAGGGAAACGCTGTGGCGCTCGCGGCGGGATATCATCTGGCCACCGGCAGAGTGCCGGTTGTGTACATGCAGAACAGCGGCGAGGGCAACAGCATCAATCCCATGGCGTCACTGATGAATGACAAGGTTTACGGTATCCCGTGTGTGTTTATAGTAGGTTGGCGGGGTGAGCCGGGCGTGCACGACGAGCCGCAGCACATCTACCAGGGCGAAGTGACGGTAAAACTGCTGGAGGATATGGATATCGCGACATTCGTCATCGGGAAAGATACGACGGAAGCAGATATAGACAACCAAATGGCGGCGTTCCGTCCACTGCTTGCCCGTGGAAAGCAGGTCGCCTTTGTGGTACGCAAGGGCGCGTTGGAGTACTCCGACAAGGTGACATATAAAAACGAAAACACAATGCGCCGGGAGGAGATCATCCGGCATATTGTCGCTGTTAGCGGAGCCGATCCGATTGTATCCACCACCGGCAAGGCGTCCCGGGAGCTATTTGAGATTCGGGAAGCGAACGGACAGTCTCACGGCTATGATTTTCTCACCGTGGGTTCCATGGGACACGCTTCCTCCATCGCTCTTGGGATTGCGTTGCAAAAACCGGAGAAGAAAATATGGATTATCGATGGGGATGGCGCGGCACTGATGCACATGGGCGCAATGGCGGTCATCGGCGCCAATAAGCCGGAAAATATTATTCATATTGTCATCAATAACGGAGCACATGAAACAGTGGGCGGTATGCCGACTGTGGCTGAACAGATCGACTTTCTAAAGATCGCGGAGGGATGCGGATATTCAAATGCGGTATGCGTCTATGATTTTGATGCGTTGGATTCCGCGTTAAAGGCTGCTACAAGTCGGATGGAATTGAGCTTTATCGAAGTGAAATGCAATATAGGATCCAGAGAGAATTTGGGAAGACCTACCACAACGGCACTAGAAAATAAGAACGCTTTTATGCGGTTTTTAAGAGAATAAATTAACTGAGATGCAGCAAGTATTATGATGCGCCGTGTGAGTGGGATAAAGTCCTCCCTCAGGCACTTATACGGGGATTATATGAAGTTACCGCCGGAGATCAAAAGGGGAGGACATGCTCCGATTGAGGTAGAGGTATAACTTCAATCATAGTAAGAGGATGAACATATGCCGAGAGCAAGGGCAAAAAATGTTTCAGCAAATATGGCTGCGGGTTTGATTTGTCAAGCCGTGACGATGATTGCCAATTTTATATCCAGGACGGTTTTTATAAAAACGCTGGGAGCAAATTATCTTGGTGTAGACGGATTGTTTTCGAATATTCTTACAATCTTCTCTCTTGCTGAACTGGGCATTGGAAATGCGATAGTTTTCAGTTTGTATAAGCCTATTGCAATGGACGACAGAGAGAAAATTGGTTCGTTAATGGATTTATATAAAAAATGCTATAGGGTAATTGGAATAATCATTGCCGCAGCGGGATTTTGTCTAACGCCGTTTATAGGTCATATCATAAAGAACAAGCCGGATATACCTGAAAATCTTGTTATATTATATTGGCTTTTCCTGCTCAATAATGTGGTATCATATTTTTTTGTTTACAAAGGCTCCCTTATAACGGCCGACCAGAAAAACTATATTGTTCTTATCATATCGCAGATCATACATTTTATCCAGACTGTGGCACAAATCGTTTTTTTGTACTTGACTCATAACTATATCATTTATCTTCTATTGCAAGTTGCAGCTACCTTGCTCAATAATCTCACCATTTCTATGATCGCTGACAGGATGTATCCGTATTTAAAGCGTAAAGCTGTAAAGATTACAAAGGAAGAACAAAAAAGAATTTTCAAAAATGTTCGAGCACTGGCTTTATACAGATTTGGAGGTGCAGTTTTGAACGGAACAGATAACATTCTGATTTCTGTTCTGGCTGGAATTCGCGAGGTAGGGCTGGTATCCAACTACGTATTACTCTGTGTATCCTGTAATGCGTTTTTGGAAAGGGTAACGGGAGCGTTTACGGCGAGTGTCGGTAATCTAAACGCCATAAGTGATACAAAAAAGAAATATGATATTTTTAACAAGCTGTTTCTGATCGTGGTGTGGCTGTACGGGTTCTTGGCTGTTGGTGTTATAACAGTCGCAAATCCGTTCATTGAGGTCTGGATCGGAAAAGAGTATCTTTTAGATCGGATTGTCGTTATTGCCATCGTTTCGGAAACCTATTTTAAAGGGATCCAATTTGCGGCGTATACCTATCGTACAACTCTCGGATATTTTGTACAGAGCAGATATGTGCCGGTTTGGTCGGCCATCGTTAATATTGTTTTATCTGTTCTCTTATATAAGTGGATTGGCTTATCGGGTATCTTTTTTGCCACGCCGATTTCCAGAATATTAGGCGTAGGTATTGCGGATCCGTATTTGATATATACCAAAACCTTTCATAAAACACCGTTTATCTATTGGGCAAAGTATGTGGGATATACGATGCTGACGATAGCGATTGGTATCGTCTGTGATTTTGCAGTCACGCATATCACCATATCCGGTTGGCTTGGCGTCATTGTTCAAATCGCGGCTGTTACTGTTATCTTTAACGGCGTCATGTTACTGATTTTTGGGAAAACAAAAATCTTTCAAGCGTTGCTTGGGCAATTCAAGAGCTTGACGAAACGGAAAACGAACAATGCATAAAAAGCCTGCAAACAAAAGGATGAGCAAAATGGATTGGAACGAAAGCACGGATCCGGCTGCGCATTGTACTCTGACTGCATTATCTATGAAAAAACACGAGTTGAAAGAAAGGCTGCATATCATGAAAATTGCAATATTTGCACCATATTTTACAAAGCCAGGAGGAACACTTCCTATATGGTTTGAGTATTGGCAGAAAACCGCGTCTTATAACAGTGGAATTGACTTTTTTGTGCCCACAAATGTTGACATCTCGCAATACAAAAAATATGAAAATATCCACTTTATATGCATGAGTGCGGAAGAATTTTGGGGCAAGCTGGATACTATTCTTGGATTTAAGGTGTATCGCGGTTATTACAAGACAACAGAATATCGTGTATTTTTTGGAATATTGTTTAAAGATGTCATCCAGGAATATGACTACTGGGGCACCTCGGAGTTTGATGTTATATATGGAGATATCATGAAATATCTTCGACCATATATTGAGAGTGGTGAAGATGTTATAGGCAAGGATGCGCACCTTCGGCTCATCAAAAACACGGACAAGCTTCGTAATTTACCTTTTGAAGAGGCAAAGGGCTTTGAACATCCGCTTAACTATGAGGCAGCTTTTTCGACAGAGTATTGTTGGTATTTTGTTGAAGGCGGCATGAATTTGAGGTATCAGCAGGCAGGAATCAAAGTGGTTAAGATTGACGAAGACTTTGCCCATATTCATGAGCTGTATAAATATTTTTTGTGTGTAGGTAAAGAGGGGAGATGGGGATTTTCTTGGCAGAACGGAAAACTCACAGGATACAATAACCTAAATGAAACAAGAGAATTCATGTATGTTCATTTTATGAAAAGAAAGATGGCACTGAGTGATAATGCTTTGCCGGGCGACGCGTTTTGCATAGTTCCGAATGTTATTATAAACAACTGCAAAAGGGATGACCATATCACCCCGAGTACTTTTGTATATACATGGCAAAAAAAAATCGATCGTTATAAAAAGTATTTCAGAAAGCTTCGCGTTTTGAGTGCGGATGATATGTTGATTCTAATAGAGGGTGTGAATCGTGACAAAGAGAATGGATCTAACGGCGCGCATGGGCCGGTAAAATTGAGGAAGCTTGCTTATAGAGTCAAAAAATTATTGGGCAAATAGTGTAACACATGATAGATAATGGGTTCAGCACTGTAATCCCGGTCTATGACACTTCCAGGGTGATGCGGCAGACACAATCACTCTGCGGACAACACCTTTGGCAAATCCATTGAGAAATTCTGCCAGTGCGTGTCCGATGAAACCGAGAGGAAAGAAAACTTATAAAGAGATATTAAAGCAGGCAGAGTTTGTCAAAAGCATGAAGGGAGAAACGACATGGCAAATTTGAAAATTACGGAACTTTTGCTTCCGGGTGTGAAACTTATTGAACCGGTGTATTTTGAGGACTATCGCGGCTACTATTGCGAAACGTATTCTTCACGTACAATGGCGGAATATGGGCTGAACGCGGTGTTCGTGCAGGATAATCACAGTCTGTCCCTGAAAAAAGGAATCATTCGGGGAATCCATTTTCAAAAAAATCCGAAGCCGCAGCTCAAACTCGTCCGCTGCACAAGAGGCCGGGTGATGGATTACGCTGTCGATTTGAGGAAGGATTCCTCTACATACAAGCAATGGGTGGCGGTGGAGCTTTCGGCGGAGAATCGCAAGCAGATCTGGATCCCGTCCGGCTTCGGTCATGCGTTCATTACGCTTGAGGACAACTGCGAGGTACAGTACAAGGTGGATGAGTGGTACTATCCCGAATATGATCGTTCGATTGCCTGGAACGATCCGGAAATCGCGATTAATTGGGGAACGGACAGCCCAATCATTTCGGTAAAGGACGCGAGAGCGCCGACGCTTGCGGAAAGTGATGTGAATTTCAGTGTGGAGGAGAATAAATGAGAACAGCTATTGTCACCGGAGCGGGCGGCTTCATCGGCGGGGCTCTGACAAAGTTCCTTTTGGAGCAAGGTGTGACTGTTTACGGTGTGGGCATATCCGAAAAAGCGCTTGCTCGGCATGATAAAAAGGATAATTTCATACCAGTAGTCGCTGATTTCACGAAGTATAACAGCCTTCATGAAGTTATACAAGACGATATAGATGTGTTCTATCATTTTGCGCGTCAAGGCGGATACGGAGATGCATTCAAGGATTACAGAATGCAGTTGAACAACTCAATTGCGGATTGTGACGCAATATCCGCAGCCATCAGGATTGGCTGCAGAAAGTTCGTTTTTGCAGGATCTGTAAATGAGTATGAAATGAATACATATATCTCAGCCGACTTTTTTGAACCCAGATACACTTATGTATATTCAGCTGTAAAACAAGTTAGTGAGGCAATATGTAAAACTATTGCGTTTAATAATGGAATTAACTATTGTGCAGGCCGTATTGCTATGGCTTATGGAGAAAACTTTCGGTCACCATCATCGTTGCCGAATGTAGTGATGAAGAATCTGCTTGCCAATATCCCGTGCAGGCTGATCGAAGGGACAAATCTGTATGATATGATCTACATCGATGACATTGCACGTGCGTTTTACGCAATCGGCGAGCGGGGCGTCAATATGAAGAGCTACTATGTGGGACATCGGAAAATTGGGACATTCAAAGAAATTATTGAAAAGATCGCCGGTGTTCTCAATCCCGACTGTCCGCTGTTGTTCGGTGCGTACCCAGATGCACCGCCTGGGGTCAATTACAAAAACATCGATATAGATGCACTTTACCGCGATACTGGCTTCGAGTGTACGGCGGATTTTGCCGACAGTATTCGAAAGACGGCAGAATGGCTTAAAAAGGAAGAAATATAAAAAATGAAAGGCATTATTTTAGCCGGCGGCTCCGGCACCCGACTGTACCCCATCACCAAGGGTGTGTCCAAGCAGGCGCTGGCCATCTACGACAAGCCCATGATCTACTACCCGCTGTCCACCCTCATGCTAGCGGGCATCCGTGAGGTCCTGATTATCTCCACGCCAGTGGACCTTCCGGTGTTCCAACGCATTCTAGGAGACGGCAGCCAGCTGGGGATGCGATTTGAATACGCTGTTCAGGAACACCCCAACGGTCTGGCGGAGGCTTTCCTCATCGGTGAGAAGTTCATCGGGGATGATAAGGTGGCACTGGTGCTGGGGGACAACATCTTTTATGGCGGCGGATTTTCGGCGTTTTTGGCGGAAGCGGCCAGCCTGGAGAAGGGGGCGGTGATCTTCGGTTATCCGGTCCACGACCCGTCCAGCTTCGGCGTGGTGGAGTTTGATCGGGATGGAAAGGTCCTTTCTCTGGAGGAGAAGCCGAAACAGCCAAAATCGAAGTACGCCGTTCCGGGCCTGTATTTCTACGACAACCAGGTGGTGGAGATTGCAAAGAGCATCAAGCCCTCCGCCCGGGGCGAGCTGGAGATCACAGCGGTGAACAACGAGTATCTGCGTCGGGGCCAGCTCCGGGCAGTCAGGTTCTACCGGGGCATGGCCTGGCTGGATACGGGTACATATGACGGCCTCCAGGAGGCGTCCCAGTTCGTGAATATCATCCAGAGGCGACAGGGGCTGTATGTGTCCTGCATTGAGGAAATCGCGTACCGACGGGGATTCATTGACAAGGCACAGCTTCTGAGGCTGGCGGAACCGTTGATGAAGACAGAGTATGGGCAGTATCTCCAAGCCATAGCGGAGGAGGAAGCGGTATGAAACGGATGCTGGTGACCGGCGGGGCGGGATTTATCGGCTCAAATTTTATCCAGTATATACTGGATAACCAACAGGACGTGGTCCTGTTGGTTAATCTGGATCTGCTGACCTACGCGGGGAATCTGGAGAATCTAAAGACGGTGGAAAGCGATCCCCGCTATGTGTTCGTCCACGGCGACGTCCGGGATCGGGATTTGGTGAGGGACCTGTTTGGCAGGTACGACTTTGACACAGTGGTCCACTTCGCGGCGGAATCCCACGTGGATCGGAGCATCGTGGAGCCTGAGATCTTTTTGACCACCAATATCATCGGGACGCAGACCTTGCTGGACGCCGCCAAGGCCCACTGGAAGATCCATCCAGAAGACAAATACTCCCGGGCGTTCCGGCCAGGCGTGAAGTATCTCCAGGTGTCCACCGACGAGGTCTACGGGGCGCTGGGGAGGACGGGGATGTTCACTGAGGACACGCCGCTGTCGCCCAACAGCCCCTACTCCGCCTCCAAGGCCGGCGCGGATCTGATGGTCCGGGCCTACCATGAGACATACGGGTTGCCGGTGAACATCACCCGGTGCTCCAACAACTACGGACCGTATCAGTTCCCGGAGAAGCTGATCCCGCTGATAATCCACAACGCTTTAAAGGAAAAGCCTCTGCCAGTCTACGGTGACGGGATGCAGATCCGGGATTGGCTGCATGTAAAGGATCACTGTTCCGCGATCACCACAGTGCTGGAGAAAGGCGGAGTGGGCGAGGTCTACAACATCGGCGGGAACAACGAGAGAGCTAATCTGGAGATTGTGCGGCTGATTTTGAAAGAGCTGGGCAAGCCGGAGAGCCTTATCACCCATGTGAAGGACCGGCCGGGCCATGACCGGCGTTATGCCATAGACAACACAAAGATTACCGCGGAGTTGGGGTGGAAGCCGGCTTACACTTTTGGGCGGGGCATGGCGGAGACGATCCGGTGGTATCTGGAGAACCCGGAGTGGGTAGAGCACGTGACCAGCGGGGCCTATCAGACGTATTATCAGAAGATGTACGGAAACAGGTGACATAGAAATAGAGATAGAGGGATATGTGCCCGTCTGATCGCGGGCGTGATTTGATAAGCGCGGCATTAGTATGAAAGCGAAATCTACACCAGGTGACGATCTCGTCGAAGATGTCCGCCGGAGGCACCGGCTGCTCCACGGACACGGTATAGAAGATCTGCCAGTCCCCCCGCATGGACAATGTGACGGTAAAAGCGGAGAGGGGCCCCCGCCGGGGGCCCCTCTCGCTCTATCAAATCAAATCCGTGCGCCTACTCCCCCAGCTCCCGCCACAGGAAGGTCACGATATGTCCCCGGGTGCAGGTGGTGTTGGGCGCGAAGGTGGTGGGGGTGGTGCCATCGGTGATGCCGTTGGCCACCGCCCAACTCACCGCGTCGGCGTAGTACGCCCCGGCGGGGACGTCGGCGAAAGCGCTCCCCGTGGAGACAGGCGGCTCGCCCGCCGCCCGGTACTGGAAGGTCACCGCCTGGGCGCGGGTGCAGGTGCCGGAGGGATTAAACGCGGTGTCGCTGACGCCGGAGGTGATCCCCTCCTCCGCCGCCCAAAGGATGGCCTTGTAGTACGGCGTGCCCGCCGCCACATCGGTGAAGGGGTTGCTGGTGGACTTGGGCTCCGGGCAGTCATAGGCCCGCCACAGGAAGGTCACAATCTGCTCACGGGTGCAGGTTTTATTGGGCGCGAAAGTGGTGGTGGTGGTGCCGGTGGTGATATCGTTCTCCAGCGCCCACTTCACCGCATCGGCATAGAACGCCCCGGCGGGGACGTCGGTGAAGGGCAGATCGGGATCGGAATCGGGGCCGGGCACGGCGCCGTCCGCTCCGACGC
Organism: uncultured Acetatifactor sp.; assembly: GCA_947631615.1. Taxonomy (GTDB): domain Bacteria; phylum Bacillota; class Clostridia; order Lachnospirales; family Lachnospiraceae; genus Acetatifactor. Next base: position 13,867 of record CANRLX010000039.1, on the reverse strand, counting down.
AGTGGATGGTCGCGCCGGTGAGAGCGCCGTTGCCGCCCTCCTCGCCGGAGTCGCTGCTGCTGTCAATGGAAATTTTCGCCCACTGCGCCTCCGTGCCCCGGTAATACACATCGGTCAGATCGTCGCACCAGCCGAACGCCCCCGCCCCGATGCTCTTGACGCTGGCGGGCAGCACCACCTTGGCCAGCGACACGCAGAACGCGAACGCCCCGTCCTTGATGGTGGTCACGCCGCTGGGCACGGTCACGCTGGTCAGGTTGTAGCAGGAGGAGAATGCGTCCTCGCCGATAGCGGTCACCCCGGCGGGGACCTCGTAGGTAGTCAGCGTGGCGGGGGCGGAGAGCAGTTCGGTCTTCGCCGCGTTGAACAGAACCCCCTGGGCGTTGCTGGAAAACGCCCGGTTTCCGGCGGCCACCGTCACGGCGGCGCCGTTGAACGCCCCCGGCCCGATGTTCTTCACGCCGGCCGGGAGGGTGATCCCGGTCAGACCGGTGCCGGAGAACGCCCCCTCGCCGATGGCGGTCACGCTGTCGGGGAGGGTGATCTCGGTCAGGCCGCGATCCGTGAGAAACGCATGGTCGCCAATAGCGGTGACGCCGCTGGGGATGGTGATCTCGGTCAGCCCGTTGCAGAGCGCGAAAGCGTTCGCGCCGATGGCGGTCACCCCCGGCTGGATGATCACCTTGTTGCAGGGGGCCTCCCCCGTGGTCACATACGTTTCAGGGTCACGCGGCGCGCTCAGCAGCTCGCGCCAGGGGGCCTGCTTGGGATTACTCGATGTCAGGTAGTCGCCGATGGCCCCGCTGCCGCTGATGGTGACGGTTCCCGCGTTCGGGTCGGCCCGCCAGGTCACGCCCTCGCCGCAGGAGCCCGAGGTGACGGTCCCCGCCGCGAATGCGGCGGGAATCATCGCCGCCAGCAGGAGGGCGGCCAGAAGGATGGTCAGAATGCGTCTTTTCATGTGGTGTTCCCCCATTTCTAAAGTGTCGGTTGACGAAACGGATCGTTCCTCTCAATTTTCCCATATCGGGCCCGAAAAGTCAAGACGGTTTTAGGACATAACACAAATTAAAAACACGAGAAAAGGGTAGACTTTCCCCGAGGCTTGTGGTATAATGGCACTGGTGAGGTGGAGCCGCTTCACCCCGCGCCCCGGCGTCCGGCCCGCCCCTCGCGGCCGGAGGCCCCCGCGCCCGCCGCCCCCGGCTGTCCCTACCTCCGCGAAAAGCCGCGGGCGAATCTATGGCCGCGAAAGGAGTGCCGCCCACCCGGAGAACAGCCGCCCCGCGCACCCGCGCCGTGATCCGCCGCAAACCCGCCGCTCCCCGCTCCGCCCCATCAACGGACCCGGACAGTTGGCCGCTGTCCCGCGCCCGGGACGGACCGCCGCGCGGCTGGCATTTGTGGGTCATTGCAAAATTCACAAATCGGCCCTCACGCCCCGCGCCCCGTGCGGACCAAGGGCTGCGAGCACCGGAACCGCAGACAGAACATAGATTACGAACACAGACCCAGAACATTTTCCCATCCGGCCACAGAGCCGGAAATATCAACAAGGAGGAAACAAACCATGAAATGGAAAAAAGTGCTCGCCTCGTTTTTGGCGATCACACTGCTCTTTGGCATCCTGCCGACTACAGCGTTCGCCGCGGATAATAAGTTAACCGAAACTATCGATAAGTTGACTAGTATTAAAGCTAGCGAGACCTATGAGATTGATCAGGGAGTTACAGTTATTCTTAAGAGCAGACTGATTGTAATGGGTACACTTACAATTCACGGGACATTAGATATTCAAGAGGGAGGTAGCCTTAACTTTTCAGGTACAGTCAACGTGGATGGTAAGACTGGGGGCACTGTTACGCTTTCAAGTAGCGACTTTGCACAGGTTAGTGCTTCCGGTAATGGGTCTCTCACATTCACAGTTGGAGCAAAAAGCAACAGAACAATTCCAAAGGGATATATTGAAGAAGGAAAAGAATTAAGCGATAACGAAGGGGGATACTATATTGTCAAAGAGCCAAATACTGCAGGAGACGCAGACTTTGACTATATATGGGATGTTCTTACGAACTTAAATGCGGTATTTACCGAAAAATACACAGGAACAACTGTCTACGCAAGTGCAGAGGCTCAGCTTCTAACATATATGGAGCAGGTCCCGGCACCTAGCAAAAACGACGTTAATGATGTCTTAACCAACGCAACGGCTCACCTGCCCAAAATCAAGGACATTGATTCCTATTTGACCAATGCGAAAAATGCGGTCACCCAGAAGGCCGAAACATATTCGAGCCAGTATCCCGAATATGCGATGTCCGATGAAAAGGAAAAGTCATTGACCGAGGCGGCTGAGGATGCTTTGACAGAAAGCTTTACCCAAAACATCGAAGCTCTTTATACGAAGCAGTATTCTGATCCGGTGGACGAGTCGGCTGTTTCAACTGCTAAATCTTCAATTGATCAGGCAAAGGCAACAGCCACAAACGCAGTGGACAATGCCCTCCGTGACAACGCCTATGAGTACGTCAGTTCCGTCATTGACAAGGCTACGGAGAACCCTGGGGTCTCGTCTACGCTAAATCTTACTAATAAGCAGAAGGAAACACTCAAGGCTGAGCTGGAGAAACTTAAAGAAGGAACCTTTAGCCCAATTCAAGCTGTACGGACGAAAGCCCAAGTGATGGACGCGCAGAACAGGGCGATAAAAACTCTTAATGATAAGTATGGGACGAATGAATCTCTCACCATCAAAGAGCTTCTCAAAAAGCACATCGGTACCATTGGCCAAACGACCACCCTTACCGGCGTTGAGTATGCCCTTAGTCAGGCACTGGCTGAGCTCGAAGACAAAGCGGGCGCTTATAAGGAAATAGAAGGTGCTATAAAGTCCGCGCTTGACAAGCTTACAAGTTATGAAGAGTACGCTAAAGACAAGGCTGACAAAAAGTGGAGCGAGCGGATTGAGGCGCTCGGCGATACCGCGAAAAAAACGGATCTGGACAGCCTGGTAAAGCGTGTAAGTCAGGACGCAATCAAGAAAGCGACGTCAAAAGAAGAACTTGAAACCGCGGTAGAGGCTGTGGAGAAAGCTATTGATTTGCTCATTGAAAAGCAACTTGCCAAGTGGGAGATCCAGGCTTACGCCGAAGAAAAAGAATTGGCCGAAGACCCAGTCGCCACTTCTTTCGATGCGGACATTGAGATTGCGGCCACTGAAAACGCTGTAGATCGAGCGAAACAACAGGCTTTCGACGCGATCGACGCCAAGGAGAAAGAGAATGCCTTACAGGATATCCAAGATCAGGCAATCAAGGGCCTCGTGAAGTACGCCTCCCAAGTATATAACGGGTATTTCAAGGATGTCACCCTCTTTGTTCCTGACGGGGATGTCACCGTAGATAACTACTTGCAATCGCTCGTGAGTGCCCACAAGGACTTGAAGGATATTTTGGATAAGTGGAAGACTAATATTAATGGCGAATCAAACCGCGTAACGATTGAAGATGTCTACGGCCCCGGCGCCCGGTCGGCCGTGAACGAGCAGTTCATTAAAGAAGTCAGGGAAGATGCCTGTGCGAATCTTAATGAATATGCTTTGGGTAAGGGTAAGACCTATGTGACAAATCAGGACGACGCAAGGAAAGGCCTAGGAGTGGCGAGAAGCGGGGATTCTGTAAGTAAGCTACTCGAGAACCTGAAGAGCACCATTGCCGCCGCCGGAAACCCCGGGAATACCACGGACAGCGCGGGATACGCGAAGGATGCAGTCCTCAAGGCGCTTAACGACGCAAAGGACAATCTTGACAGCTGGCAAGGCGTAAAGCTGACGATCAAAAAGATGGTCGCCCCGGCGGAAATGGCAGACTCGATTCAAGCTGAGAGTGTGCAGGAAACATCTGAGGAAAAGCTCTACCTGCTCGACTGTGTGGTTACCTGCACAGCGGAGGACTCCTACGGAGATAGCCAGTTCTCCTATTGGACGATTGGGCAGTCTAGCTCCAAGATCACCTCGAAAACGCTGAACCTTAAGATGACTGCGGATAACGAAGTCACCGCCGTTTACGGGACACAAAAGCCAGTGGATCCTGAACCGCAGAAAAATTCTTTTGAAATTTCTTCCATAGTGGAGGAAGGCGACCGTTACAAGGTGACGACGAAGCGCCACTTTGTGTCCGGGGATGTGCTGGGACACGGAATTCTGTACACAACTAAAACCTCCCTTACGGAAGGAACTGTGAAGAGCAGTTTGACCATCGAGAACTGTGATACTGCGAGTTCTGTGAATGTGAACGGTTGTGATGTTAGGAATAGTTACGTTGACGATGATACGGAATTTGGCTCGACCGAATTCACGATCACAAAAGGCAAAAACAGGGGAAAGCCGATTCGTATTATGGGATATGTCGTTATTCGGGACAGAGATGGGACCCATATCGAGTTTACCAAAGAAGTGGTTTCCCAAGAACAACTATCCAGCTGACGCGGGGGCTGAGCCATGAAGAAGTATTTCACTCCTCAAATGGAAATTGAGCTTTTGGAGGGGCAGGATCTTTTTTCTCCTGCCAGCCCCGGAGTACACGGTAGTTGTGATCCGGTTGGGTTGCCATGTAATGACTGTTCGGATGACGACTATGACCCCGCCCCCTGCTTCAACATCACGCTTAGCGGCGACGAGGGTCCCGGCATCTGATTTCCCCCCATCGCGACAACCAACCCCAGCCCCGTACCGTCTTCGGGCGGTACGGGGCCGGACTTTGCCGCGCGGGCCGGCGGCCTCCCCGCGGCGCGCGGCGGGCATTTCCTTCGGGAAATGGCGAACGGCCGGCACAACCAAACTGATTTGACACAGGAACAACCGCTATGGACAACGCCTTTACCGTCTCCATCGCCGGGGCGCCCATCCGGGTTTTGCCCCTCTGCCCCGCCACGGCGGAGATGTATACAGACTATTTGACGGACGCCCCGCCCCTGTTCACGGTGGCGGTGACCCCGGAGAAGCTGGCGCGGGAGCGGGCCGCCGCCGCCGCCATGGCGGAAAAGTACCCCCGGCTGTTCGGCCCCCTGGACGGCCCGGAGCTGGACGGTCTGTCGGTCTACCACCAGATCGCGGAGGGCCTGATCGAGCACGACGCCCTGGTGTTCCACGGCTCCGCCGTGGCCCTGGACGGCGCGGGCTACGTCTTCACCGCCCCCAGCGGTACGGGCAAGAGCACCCACACCCGCCTCTGGCGGCGGCAGTTCGGCCCCCGGGCCGTCATGGTCAACGACGACCGCCCGGTGCTGAAATTCGAGGCAAACCGGGTGCTGGTCTGCGGCTCCCCGTGGATGGGCAAGGCCAAGCTGGGGGAGAATATCAGCGTACCGCTGAAAGCGGTGTGCGTGTTGACCCGGGGGGCGAAGAACGCCATCCGGCCCCTGACCCCGGCGGAGGCGTACCCCCTGCTGCTGCGGCAGAGCTACCAGGCGGGGACGGAGGCCTATCAGACGCGGCTGTTGGCCCTGCTGGACCGTCTGGTCCACACGGTGGAGCTGTACCGCCTGACGTGTAATATGGACCCGGAGGCGGCGCAAGTGGCCCTGCGGGGCATGGGAGGGGAGTAGAACGTGGAAACCATCATACCCGCCGCCAAGGCGGCAGCGCGGCTTCTCCGGGAGCAGAGAAGCCGCCTGGGAGCGGCCTGGAGGCCGCTCCGATATGTGCTGCGGGAGGACGTGGCGGAGGGTACACTGCTCTTTAATGGCCTGACCCGGGAGCTGCTGCTGCTGACGCCGGAGGAGACGGCGCAAATGGACGCGCCGGGGCCGGTGCGGGAGGCGCTGATTGCCCGGTGGTTCCTGGCCCCGGAGGGCCAGGACGACCGCAAGCTGGCCTCCGAGCTGCTGAGCCTCGCCGCCGCCCTGGAGCCGCCCAAGGAGGGGATCACTGGCTACACGGTGATGACCACCACGGACTGCAACGCCCGGTGCTTTTACTGCTACGAGCTGGGGCGCTCCCGCGTGCCCATGAGCCGGGAGACGGCGCTGCGGCTGGCGGACTATATGACAGCCCACAGCGGCGGGAAGAAGCTGCATATCAGCTGGTTTGGCGGTGAGCCGCTGTACAACGCGGAGATCATCGACCTGATCTGCCAGAAGCTGCGGGAGGCGGGGCAGGAGTACCGGTCGTCCATGATCAGCAACGGGTATCTGTTCGACGAGGCGACGGTCCGCCGCGCGGCGGAGAACTGGAAGCTGGAGCGGGTGCAGATCACCCTGGACGGCACGGAGGACGTGTACAACCGCAGCAAGGCGTATATTTATAAGGATGGCGTCAGTCCCTACCGCCGGGTGCTGGATAACATCGAGCTGCTGTTGGAGGCCCATATCGCGGTCAGAGTCCGGCTGAACTTGGGCGCTCACAACGGGGAGGACCTGTTCCGGCTGGTGGATGGGCTGGCGGAGCGCTGGGGCGGACGTCCGGGGCTGTCGGTCTACTCCAACCCCCTCTTTGAGAACAACGACTTCGGCGTGCTGGAGCAGGTCCGCACCCACCGGGAGGAGACCTTCCGGCGGCAGCTGGAGCTGGAGGACTACATCCGCCAAAAGGGCCTGGGCGGCCGGAACGGACTGCGCCGCAGTCTCCGCACCGGCGGCTGCATGGCGGACAACGACCAATCGGTGGTTGTCGCCCCGGACGGGCATATTGGAAAGTGCGAGCACTTTTCGGAGAGCGAGTTCTGCTCCCACATTGACAGTGAGGCGTGGGACAGGGAGATGATCCGAAGCTGGAAGGAGAAGGTGGAGGAGGTCCCGGACTGCGCCGGGTGCGTCTGCTATCCCGAGTGTTACCGGCTGAAGAAGTGCCCCAATGCCGGCGCCTGCTTCCCGGAGGCGCGGATGATCCAAGAGAGCCGGCTGCGGCAGGGGGTGCGCAACGAGTACCGGTGGTATGTGCACAAACAGGCCGCGCGTGAAGAACAGGAACAGGAGAACTGCTGAGAGATGAAACTGAAAAAAGGCTTTATCACCCACACGATACAGGACACCCAGATCATGGTGGCGGTGGGACCCATGACCGAGCGCTTCCACGGGTTGGTGCGATCCAACGAGACGGCGGCTTTCATCGTGGACGCGCTGAAGGAGGAGACCACGGAGGAGGCTATCGTGGAGAAGCTGCTGGCGGAGTACGAGGCGGACCCGGACGCGGTGCGGCGGGACGTGCATGAGATTCTGAGAAAGCTGGACAGCATCGGGGCCATCGAGCCCGCCGGGGCGGTCCGGTGACAGCCGGAGAGCGCCCTGTGGACGACAGCGGCTTTCGTAAGATCACCTTCGAGGAGGCGCTGGACGAGCGCGGGCAGTTCGTCTTCACCGGCGAGGGGGACAGTATGCTGCCCATGCTCCGGGGAAAGCGGGATTTGCTGGTCATTGTCAAGCGCCCGCTGGATGAAAATGGGAAGCCGATCCGGCTGAAGAAATACGACGTGGTCTTCTACAAGCGCGGCGGCAAGTATATCACCCACCGGATCTTGAGGGTGCTGCCAACAGGCGAAAAAAGGCCCCGCCGCATGACGCGGCAGGGCCTAAAGACCGTGACTGGGGATTATGTCATCGCCGGGGACCATAACGCTTTCCGAGAGTACGACGTAAAAGAGGAGCAGATCCTGGGCGTCCTGACAGCCTTTATCCGGGACGGACGGGAGATCTCGACGAACGATTGGCGGTATCGGATCTACGTCCATGTGTGGTGCGATTGCTTCCCCATCCGGGCGGTGGTGCTGCGGGTGAAGGGGAGGCTGCGGGGCTTGCGGCGGAGGCTGTAAATTTCGGATATGGGTAAGTTCGGAATTGGGGAAACTTTCGAAAATTTGTTGATTTTACGTGGCAAAAGTGGTAAGCTGAAAGACATGACAAATAGTTACTTCAAAAAATAGAATCGGCATGATATAATAACTCATAATTGCGCCAAGCCGGTGTGCGCAGTATAGTTGAGTGATACGCCCAACCCGGTAAAGCCTGAAAAGGGAATTAGGTACCAGCCGGCGGACATCTTGCAAGGGATACCCAACGATTAACGGAGGAACATATGGGAAAATACGACTATCTGATTGTAGGCGCGGGACTGTTTGGCAGCGTGTTTGCGAGGGAAATGACCGATAAAGGAAGAAGGTGTCTGGTCATTGACCGCCGGCCCCACATTGGCGGCAACATCCACTGCCAGGAGATGGAGGGCATCCAGGTCCACCAGTACGGGGCCCATATCTTCCATACCTCCGACGAGGAAGTCTGGGCGTATGTCAACCGGTTTGTGCGGTTCAATCACTTCGTAAACTCGCCCATCGCGATTTACAAGGATGAGCTGTACAACCTGCCTTTCAATATGAACACCTTTTCCAAGCTCTGGGGCATCCGCACCCCGGCGGAGGCTCAAGCCAAACTCCAGGAGCAGATGGCCGGACTGGACATCGGTGAGCCCCAGAATTTGGAGGAGCAGGCCCTGAAGCTGGTAGGCCCGGATATCTATGAAAGGCTGGTGAAGGGCTACACGGAAAAGCAGTGGGGGAGAGATTGCAGGGAGCTGCCCGCTTTCATCATCCGGCGGCTACCTCTGCGGTTTACATACGACAACAACTACTTCTCTGATCCCCACCAGGGCATTCCTGTGGAGGGATACAACACGCTGGCACAAAAGCTGCTGGAGGGCAGCGAGGTGCTGCTGAATACGGACTACTTCGATTTTGTCAAGGAACATCCAAAAATCGCGGACAAAACCGTGTTCACCGGCAGCATCGATGAATTCTTTGACTTCCGGCTGGGAAATCTGGAGTACCGTACCGTCGTATTTGAGACGGAGACGCTGGACTGTCCCAATTGGCAGGGTAACGCTGTGGTGAACTACACGGAGCGGCAAGTGCCTTACACCCGTATCATCGAGCATAAGCATTTTGTCTTTGGCCGGCAGCCCAAGACGGTGATCAGCCGGGAGTACCCCACGGAGTGGAGGCCTGGGATGGAGCCCTACTACCCGGTCAACAACGAGAGCAATCAGGCTTTATTCCAAAAGTATCAGGAATTGGCAAAGACCAGGCCGGACGTCATCTTCGGCGGGCGGCTGGGGCAATACCGTTATTACGATATGGACAAGGTGATTCGCGCCGCGTTGGACGCTGCCGCGCAAGAATCTTAGGCAGCCCTACGCTGTCATCCCCCCGCATATCGCATACAGGAAAGCTGTGAATCTTCCGGCGGAGGCTGCGCTGTGCGAGAAATTGCGGATATATGAGCGGGAGCCCCTCACCACATTAAAAGGTCTTGTCTGTACCTATTGATTCGAGGAAACCAGCTTTTTGCGGACTGGAAGGAGAAATCTATCACCCGGGCGACCGTAAATCAGGCGTACAGGAGGGCGGTGACTATGGATGGCATTGTTCCAGCCCCAGGGCCTTGGGGCTTTCGGGGCTAGCTATCTCTATCCAATCTTCTGCAAAATCGGTGTGGTTCGTACGCTGTTGTAGGCGTCGGCGCATTGAGCGGCGGGATGGGTGTGAATTCAAAAAAGCTGCCGACAGCTCATTGTGATACTCTAAAGAGCATCACAATGAGGTCGGGTGGTGAATAGCAATATCGAAAAATAAATAAAGCGGGGGAGAATTTTAAAATGAATGAAAAGTTATATATCGTTATACCTGCATACAACGAGGAAGAAAACATCCGCCAGGTCATTGACGACTGGTATCCTATTGTGGAAGCACACAACGGGAATGGTATGTCCAGACTGGTTATCATCGACGATGGGAGCAAGGATTCTACCTATCAAGTGATGCAGGAATACGCAAAGACAAGGCCGTTGTTTTTGCCAGTGACAAAACCTAACAGCGGCCATGGGGCCACTGTTCTATATGGGTATCACTACGCCTTGGAACAGGGCGCGGACTACATATTCCAGACAGATTCAGACGGACAGACGCTTCCGTCCGAGTTTGCTCCATTCTGGGAGCAGAGGGAACAGTTTGACATGGTAATCGGGTGGAGAAACAGTCGGCAAGATGGCATTTCCCGGATTTTTGTGACAAAAACGCTGAAATTAGTCATCAGGCTTTGCTTTGGCGTAACCGTTACAGATGCGAATACACCTTATAGGCTGATGAAAGCAAGCACATTGTCAGAATACATTGGGCTGATTCCTGATAACTTTAATCTTTCCAATGTGATATTGTCAGTCATCTATGCTAAGAAGTCGTTGAAGGTCAAATATATCCCGATCACTTTCCGGCCCAGGCAGGGTGGGGTCAATTCTATCAATTTAAAACGAATTTTCGGAATCGGCAGACAGGCCCTGAAAGATTTCTGGCAAATCAACAGGACGCTGCGCTGAAAGGCAGAGTGAGCATTTATGGAGCGGCTTATAAAACTGGTAAAAAAGTATCAATCATTGCTCATGTATGGCATATTTGGCGTCCTAACAACGATTGTAAATATTGCCGTTTATTATGTTTGCTACCACGTGCTGACAATGTCCAATTTGGTCAGTACCGCTATTGCGTGGTTTTTGGCAGTGGTTTTCGCGTTCTTCACAAATAAAATCTGGGTATTTGACAGTAAATCATTTGAGACAACGCTGCTGGTTCACGAATTAACAGCGTTCTTTTCCTGTCGGATTATCACAGGATTACTGGACATGATTATCATGTACATAGCAGTTGACAAAATGCTGTGGAATGAAATGCTGTGGAAAGCGATTTCAAATGTACTTGTCATTATCCTGAATTATATTGCCAGCAAGCTGATTATATTTAGCAACGCGGAGGAAAAGTAAATGATATACATTGTATTAATGCCGCTGTTATTGCTACTCATGCCTGCTAGTGTGACGGGGATTTTCATATCGTTCGCCGCTTTCTTGGTGATTGGGATGCTAATTCGCCAGCACCTGAAAAAGCGGACTTTTGGAAACGGCGCGGCTGTACTTGAGATGAAGAGTATTGTTGAGACGGTTATTGCAGCGTTCCTTTTTGGGTGCATGTTTTATGCCCGCTGGGTATCATCCAGTGAGGTCAGGGCAATTGCGAGTATTTTTAGTATTTCTGTGCAGTTGTTTGTAGGAGTGGTTGCGGCCCTTTTATCCTGTGCCGCCATATGGAGTATGAACTGGCTACTTCGTGATGCCAAAAATGTTCTGGGGGATACATATTCGCTGGCTCTGCCAATCAGAGACCAACTGGCGGATAAGTTAGGCAGAAGCGATTGGCTGTTGTGTGCGGGTTTGGCGTTAGGTGGAGTAATTGTATTCTGTAATACCTGTCCCTTTTTCAAAATAAGTCAGGGAAGAGATGCTTCTGTATTTTTGTATATTGGGCGGGAGATGCTCCATGGCAAGATCCCTTATGTGGACTTGTTTGATCACAAGGGCATTATATTATATTTGATTCAATATATAGGATTTTTGCTGTCGGTCCCGGGAACCTACTCTGGGGTTTGGTTCATAGAGTGGCTAGGTTTATTTATAACGGTAATTTTTATGTATAAGACCGTTAGGATGCTGAGTACTTCAAAATTTGCCAGTTATCTTATCCTGCTGATTATTGTATTTATATATACAAGCAGATATTATGAGGGTGGTAACCTCACAGAAACATACGCACTTCCCTGGATTGCGATGGCGGTCTATATCTATCTAAAATTCTTTATGATCTCACATTACCGACCGATTGAAGTTGTCGCGCTAGGTGTCGGCTGTGCGGTTGTGGCCTTTTTGCGGGTCAACATGATCGGGCTTTGGCTTGCCTTTACGCCGTTGGTTATTTTCTTTTTGATGAAAGAACGGAGATTTAGCGAGATTATCCGTTGCATTAGCTGGTTTGTTGGAGGCCTCGCAATTGTTTGCATACCACTAGGGATATATTTTATATTGACAGACAGTCTGGGTGATATGCTTAAATACTATATTCAGTTCAATATGAGTTATACCGGAAGCCGAGCATCTGCGGCTAATCAGTTGAATGCAATTTTGGTATTGGGTTCAGGGCTCCATATCATTACGGCCATTTTTGCGGTTATGACATACAGATATATTAGATTCAAGAAAGTTTTTTGGATCAATATGTGGGGCCTAGTGATATCAATGTATTTTGTAGCAATGAGCGGGCGGCCATATGGCCACTACGGGCTGATATTGGTTCCCCTGCTCCTAATCCCTGTTATGTGTGTTGCCCTGGTTGCGATTCACTATCTGAAGGCAACAAATATCTTTACGGAAGACTCCCGCGTGAGGAAGTTGTTCCGTAACCGGCAGAAAACTTTAGTGGCGCTCACCTGCCTTGCCATTTTGATTATGCTATTGCCAAAGTTGATCCAGTCTAATAGTGATAAGTCGGACCCAGTGATTGAGTATCTATCTAAGGAGACAGATGAGAGTGATGATGTGCTAATTATTGGAAATGATGTCCATTACTATCTCGAGACTGAGCGAAAAACAGAAAATAAATTCTTTTATCAACGTCCACCAATTACAGTCAGTGATGAACTCTATGGAGAATTTTTACAAGAGTTGACCTACAATCAATCTGATATCATTTTATTTTTCAGCAAAGAATTCAAAGAATTTGATGAGATTGATAAATTGCAGGATTGCTTAAATCAGTGGTGTGAAGAAGGAAAATATGCCTATGAAGACTTTGGTTTCTTTGATGTCTACCGTTTGAAAGAGACCGCGTAAATTTTTATGTAATTCCTCTCACTGGTAACATAATTCGACCAATTTACACAAAAATTTCTGCGGTCTCTCCGTACGAACAACGTGATTGAGCGACTCAACCGAGAGATCCGCCGCCGCACACGGGTGGTGGGTGCTTTCCCAGATGGGAACTCTGCCCTCATGCTGGTCTGTGCCCGGCTGCGCCATGTGGCCGGCACCCAATGGGGCAATAAGAAGTACATGAACATGAGGCATCTGGAGGCAGCCCTGGAGGATGCCTCCCTTGCCCGCTGACCTCATCCCTCCGGAGATTGCAAATCTTTTTGCGCATAATTCTTGACACGACCGCACGGAGGGCCGTCATGTCCGCGTCCTGGTTGCGGTAATATTGGGGATACCACCGCCGCCCTCTGTGTGTCTGGGAGGCTCTGGAGGGCCCATGCAAGGGCGGTTGTGGAGGCGTTGCGCCCTGTCCCGCCGCTCCACGTCCTCAAATGCCGCTGACGCCGCCGGATCGGGCACAAGTTCCCCCAGGTCGCTGTTGTCCTCATCGCTGGTGTCTGCCGGTGCGTCCAGACTCACAGCCCGCCGCAGCGGGTCCCGTTGGGCACGTTGAGTACGCAGCCCACACGCCTCAGAAAATGCCGCTTTCAGCGCGGTCCCGTAGATGGTAATGAAATGATACTCCCCAGGTTTCCACCGCTGAACGGCGTCCAAGAGGGCCAGGAAAGCCACCTGCAACAGGTCTTCCGTGGTGACTCCGGCCTGTATCCCTACCGCCGCCCAGCGGTTCGCCTGTTTCCATGCAAAACGTCGGACATTTTCCCACAGCGCCAGCACATCTGCCGCCCCGGCCTGGACCGCTGTAGCCAGTTCTTCATGGCTTTCGTCCCTATCCCGGCCATATCACCGCTTTGGCAAGGCGATACTGCCTCTCCAGCTCATAAAAACAGGCTATTTCCTTCTCCATGGCTGTCCTGCCCATAACAAACAAAAAGCCGCACATGGCAAACCTGCAAATAAGTGTCAAGTCCCAAAATGAAAAAAGGATTAAAAAATTTTGGCAGATAAAAATAAGCATAACAAAACAGGCCGGGGCGCATTGAAATTTTGTGGCACCGGCTGAGAGAATGGTATTTTTCATCATTTACACTGCACGGTTCTCCGCAGCATCTGGGGTCGCCAGATGTG
>CANRLX010000038.1 GCA_947631615.1 uncultured Acetatifactor sp. | reverse complement strand
TGCTGGTGACGCCCCAGTTTTTGCTCATCACCGTGCAGATCAACGAGTTCGCGGAGAAGGGCTCCTACTCCATCGCCTGCGCCTTCGCCACCATCCTGATCCTCATCACCTACGGCGCGGTGCTTTTGATGAATCTCTTCATCCGGTTCTTCGGGACCAGCAGAAAGATAAAGGAGGAAATGTGAGATGTCAAAGCTCAAGAAGGGCGTCCGGCTGGACCATATCTCCAAGATCTACCAGGACCCAAAGACCGGCAAGGATTTTTACGCGGTGAAGGACGTCTCCCTGGACATCGAGCCCGGTTCCTTCGTCACGCTGCTCGGCCCCTCCGGCTGCGGCAAGACCACCACCCTCCGCATGATCGCGGGCTTCGAGAGCCCGGACGAGGGGGAGATCTACCTGGGCGGCGAGGCCATCAACGCCCTCACCCCCAACAAGCGGGACACAGCCATGGTCTTCCAGAGCTACGCGCTGCTGCCCCACTATAATGTGTTCGACAACGTGGCCTATGGCTTGAAGCTGCGAAAGGTCCCCAAGGAGGAGATCCGCCAGCGGGTGATGCACATTCTGGACCTGGTGGAGCTCACCGGCATGGAGGGACGCATGACCAACCAGCTCTCCGGCGGCCAGCAGCAGCGTGTGGCCCTGGCCCGGGCGCTGGTCATCGAGCCGGGCGTGCTCCTGTTCGACGAGCCCCTCTCCAACCTGGACGCCAAGCTCCGGGTCTCCATGCGCACGGAGATCCGCCGCATCCAGCAGGAGGTGGGCATCACCGCCATCTATGTCACCCATGACCAAAGCGAGGCGATGGCCCTCAGCGACAACATCATCATCATGAACCAGGGCGTCATCGCCCAGATGGGGACCCCGCAGGAGATCTATTATCACCCCAACAGCGAGTTCGTGGCGGACTTCATCGGTGAGGCCAACTTTCTGAAGGGCGTCATGACCGGCATGGAGGGTGATCACGCCATTTTGGAGATCGAGGGGAGCAGGACCCCGGTCCAGCCCAAGAAGGGCATGGTCACAGGCGGGACCTACACGGCGGTGCTGCGGCCCGAATCCGCGGCGCTGGCCGACGCCGGCGGCCTGCCCTGCAAGGTGACCCTCAGCTGTTTCATGGGCTCCTATCAGAACTACCACGTGATGGTGGGCGGCACCCTGGTGAAGCTCACGGACTACAATCCCAAGAACAAGCGCATTTACCAGGTAGGGGAGACCTGTTCGCTGGTGTTTGACCCGGCGTCTGTCCACATTTTGTAAGCGAAGGAGCCGCCGGAACGGCGGCTCCTCCCCATTGGAGAGCAATATGAGAACAAGTGTAAGAGAATGGATAGAGGCCGCCCGGCGGGGTGAACCGGTCTGGCTCGCGGATATGCGCGGTGAAGCCGCCGCTATGCCCGGCGCGGCGTCCGTCACGGCCCGGCTTCTGCGGCTGGACGGGAACATCCTGGATTTTCCTTTTTCCATCCCCCGGTGGGAGACCGGGGAGGAGCGGTCCATCGTTGAGGAGTATCTGCGGGCCATCGTCTTCAACATCCTGTCGGTGCACAGCGGCCGGCGGCTGGAGTTCCTCCTGAACAGGGAAGATGAGCCGGTCCGGGCCCTTCTGCGGGCCCTGACGGAGGCCTTCCAGGTGGAGAAGACCCGCCGGGTGGGCTATGGCAAGGTGATCAGCATTGCCGGCCGGCTCTGCCGTGCCTTTGACTGTGGTGCCTTTGCACTGGACACGGAGACGGCCGTGCTGGCTCCGCCGGTAGCAGCGCCTGCCCGTGGGTCCTATCTGGCGGACCGGTTTCTCCGGGCGGCGGACCGGGCGAAGAAGGGGCTTTACTGCGGCCTGGACATAGGCGGAACGGACGTAAAGCTGGTCCTGGCGGAGGACGGACGGCTCGCGGACGTGCGGGTGCTGGATTGGGACCCGTCCTCCTGTCCCACGGCGGAGGGGATCATGGAGCCCATCCTGGCGCTGGTCCGGACCGCGCTGGACGGATGTGTGCCCGGAAAGCGTCTGGACGGGATAGGGGTCAGCTTTCCGGATGTGGTCATTCGGGGCCGGATCGTGGGCGGGGAGACGCCCAAGACCCGGGGCATGCGGGAGCACGCGGCGGACTACGAGGCGGAATTTTCCAAGCTCTCCGGCCTCCGGGACCGCCTGGGAGCGCTTTGTGTGCCCGGCGCGCCCATCCGCCTCGTCAACGACGGACATATGGCCGCGTTCACGGCGGCGGCAGAGCTTGCCTGGGGCGGCCGCGGCGGGGAATTGGCTGGCGGCGTGGTGGCCCACTCCCTGGGGACCGACCTGGGGACGGGGTGGCTGGAGCCGGACGGGACCGTGCCGGAGGCGCCCATGGAGCTGTACGACCTGCTGTTGGATCTGGGGAGCTGGCCGGAGCGGGCCTATCCACCCCGAGACCTGCGAAGCGTGCGCAACGAGAACTCCGGCCTGCCGGGCATGCGGCGCTACGTGGGCCAGTCGGCGGCATTTCGTCTGGCCTGGGAGCAGGCGCCTTCTCTGCTGGACGGATCTACGGTCCGGGAGGAAGGGATACTGCGCATCCGGGAGCAGCCGGACATGCGAAAGCCCTGCCTGGCGCGCCTCATGGCCGCTGCCGGCAGGGGAGACCGGGCCGCGGGGGAGATCTTCCGGCAGATCGGCCGGAACCTGGGACAGGTTTTCCGGGAAATGGAGTGGCTCATGCGTCCCGGGACGGACACGCGGTTTCTCTTCGGCCGGTTCATCATGGAGCCTGTGTGTCTGGAGTACATCCGGGAGGGCTGCGCCGAGACGGCGCCCTGGGTCCGGCTGGCGGCGGCGGACGAGAATGCCGCCTGCTCGCCGCTGATGGCACAGCTGGCCTCCTGGCCAGGCGTCACCGTCGCCCAGTTCGGCCAGGCGGTGGGCGCGGTCTATTTCAGTCTGTATTGAACCCATAAAAAGGTGCCCTGTATGCGTTGAGCATACAGGGCAGCTTTCAAGAAGGAAAGACTATTTGCGTGCGGCCAGCATGGATGCCAGCAGATCAGCCGGGCACCAGCCGGATTCCACATAGCGGTCATAGTAGGCATCGCCGCCGAGAGCCCGCTGGAAAGGCTTGATGTCGATCTCCTGCGCGATCTCCATCCCCTCGCTCTCCACCTCTTCCAGGGCGGCGGCGTTTTCCTCCGCCGTTGCCTCCATGCTGACTTCAACGGCGGCCAAGGCCTGTTCCTTCAGGATATCCTGGGCCTCCAGAGGAAGAGCGTTCCAGGTGGCGGCGTTCATGAGCATGGTCGAGCCCGTCCACATATAGTTGAGCAGGGAGAGATCAGAGAAGGTATCATAGTATTCGTTCGCCAGAAGCTCCCCGACGGTGCAGTCCACAGCCTGGAGCGCCTCAGCAGCCACAGCGCCGGGAACGTCAGCCGGCGCTACGACGGATGGCGCCGCGGTGAGCGTGCCCCACATGTCCCACAACAGGAAGTAGTCAGGGATGCTGATCAGGAGCCCCTGAGCATCCCGGGCGGAAGCGATGGGACGGTTGGCAACCACCTGGCGCATGCTGCCGTCGCACTCCGCCAGGAAGGTGAGGCCAATGTTGGGCAGGAAGGAGAAGATCTGTTCGCCTACTTCACCGTTGGCCACCGCGCAGGCCTGCTCAGCGCTGTCAAAGAGGAAGGGAAGGCTGAGCATCCTGGATATTTCATAAATGGGTGTGAGGGCACCGTTGTCCACGAGGGCGATGTCGACGGAGCCGGACTGAACAGACGCAATGGCGGCGTTGGCGTCTCCCAGCTCGCCGGAGTGGTGCACGTCCAGGGTGATGAGGCCGTCGGAGGCGTCCTTGATAAGGGCAGCGTACTCCTTGAGCGTCTTCACGGCGGCGGAATCCGCGCCGTCAGGGGTATAGACCATCAGGGTGACGGGGTCGATCTCGTCGCTGAGATCTTTGCTGGCCGCCAGGGCTGGAACGCTCATAACGATAAGAGACAGGATAACGACCAGAACCATGGCCGTGCGAAACAGCTTTTCCATCGTATCATTTCTCCTCAACGTATCAACAAAGGGTGCATCCGCTTTCCCATGACGGATGCACTTATATTCTAAATTAATTTTATCAAACTACCAGAAAAAAGCAAGAGGGAAAATCGTAAATTTGAGATTTTTTATAAGCTTGCCAGGCTGTGGCGGCGGAGGATGCCGTTTCATATTTTGACAGGGCTGTACATAGGATGTACCAAAATCATGCCGGAGGGATGACCTGTGAACAAGTTCAGATCCATACTTATGAGACACCGCAGGCTGCTGGGGCCAGCTGCCCTGGTGCTTGCGGTGGCGGCTATATTCTGGGTGGTCAACAGCCCGTCCATCGTAGGGGTCTCCGCGGCCTCCCGGGAGCTGCCCATCTATTCGGTCCAGCGGGACAACAAGGCCGTGAGCCTTACCTTCGACGCCGCATGGGGAAACGAGGACACACAGAGGCTCCTGGATATCCTGGGAAAGTACGGCGTACGGGCCACGTTTTTTCTGGTCGGACAATGGGTGGACAAATATCCCGAGAGCGTCCAGGCGATCAGCGACGCCGGAATGGAGATCGGCAACCACTCCGACACCCATCCCCATATGGCAAAGCTGTCAGAAAAGCAGATCATCGACGAGGTGAGCCTGTGCAGCGGCAAGATCGAGGACCTGACAGGGGAGGAAGTGAAGCTGTTCCGGTGCCCCTATGGGGAGTATGACGACGAGGTCGTCACCACCATCCGCAATATGGGCGTCTATCCGATCCAGTGGGATGTGGATTCGCTGGACTGGAAGGACCTGAGCGCGGAGGAGATCACGAAGCGGGTCACCTCCAAGGCGTCGCCTGGGAGCATCATCCTGTTCCACAACGCGGGGAAGCATACGCCCGAGGCCCTGCCGGGGATCATCGAGTATCTTCTGAGTGAGGGATACTCCATCGTACCGGTGTCGGAGCTTCTGCTGACGGGGGAGTACGACACGGACAACACCGGGCGCATGATCGCCCAAACAGATGCATAGCGAAAAGCATGCCGCAGATCCTGATATGCTCCCTCTATGGAGGGAGCTTTATTTTGAGGATAATCATACCGGGTAGGTGGTGCAGGCAGGGGATCTTTGATGTTTTTCGGGTTTAGCCATCCAGCATCCTTCGTTTCCTGTTACAATCAGGTTAAAAAGTTAATAAAAGTTAAATATATCAGCATTTGGATGGCTTCATTTGGTTGACAATAAGGCGAAGACAATGTATAATCTCATGGACAATGCAATAATCACAGCTTATATCATGATTACACATGATATAGAGTATTTTGTACAAAGTAATAACAAATAGGCACAATTTTGCACGATATCTAATATAAACAGATTGAGAATAGCATTTCTATACATCAGCACTTTCCTGTTCTGTGCAGTGTTCTGCCTGGTGGTATCTTGCACTTCGATCTTTACTGAAGTATGTGGCTGTTTCTCTGAGCAGCGCCGTTGACTGTATGTTGGAGCGCCGAGTGCGACGGATGAGATCGGAATGAACTGGAGCGAGTGACAAATTGATGGGTGGAGAGAACTGAGTGGACCAGACGAAAGAGAAAACGGGATACGGCGATCAGGCCGGCGCAGCGGTGATACTACCATTTGAAAAGACGGGAGAGTACACCATTGAGCCGCTTGGGGAACTGGCGGACAAGCCTGTATATAGCTTTGTCAAGCGGGCGTTTGACATAGTCGCGTCCGCTGTTGCACTGCTTGTGCTGTTTATCCTGATGATTGTCATCGGCTTGGTCGTGTGTATGTCGACGGAGGGCGGCGCTTTTTTTGTGCAGGAGCGCCTTGGAAAGAATGGCCGTCCGTTCATAATGATCAAGTTCCGGACAATGCGGAAAGACGCGGAGCAGAACGGGGCCCAGTGGTCGCGCGGCGACAACGACGAGCGGATCACGAGGGTAGGCGCTTTCCTTCGCAAGACACGGCTGGATGAACTGCCGCAGCTGTGGTGCATTTTAAAGGGCGATATGAGCTTTGTGGGGCCCAGGCCGGAGCGAAAGGTGTTCTATGATGAGTTTGAGACATATATCCACGGCTTCAGTGAGCGGCTGAAGGTGAAGCCGGGTCTTACGGGCCTGGCGCAGATCAACGGCGGATACTTTCTCCGTCCGGAGGAAAAGGTTCTGTACGATGTGGAGTACATAAAGACTAGATCCCTGTGGCTGGATGTGAAGATCCTATTTAAAACAGTAGGCGTGATTTTTGGCGGGGGGGGGTTATTACTGACCCACTCCACATCGTTGAATCCCCGCATAGCTGCGCCCCTTGTCGTTTGATCGAGGGGGTGACGGTGTGATAGAGAAGACGCTGGAAAGATATACGTTGACGGCTAAGCAATGCCGGTACTTGAAGGTGAAATATGCGTTTGATTTCCTTTTTGCGCTGCTGGCGCTTATGGTTTTGGGGATCCCAATGCTCCTTGTCGCGCTGCTGCTGAAGCTGACAAGCCCACGGGAGCCAGTGCTGTTCCGGCATGAGCGGGTAGGCAAGGATGAGAAGCTTTTCACTCTGACAAAATTCCGCAGTATGAAAAGCAGTGCGCCGAAGTATATGGCGGCTGGTTGGTTTGAGAACAGCGAGGAATATATCACGCGGTTAGGGCGTTTTTTGCGTACTACCAGCTTGGACGAGCTGCCCCAGCTTTTCCAGGTGTTGTCGGGGAAGATGAGCCTGATCGGCCCCCGGCCACTGATCCCCCAGGAAGAGACGGTACATAGCCTCCGCAACTCGGCTGGTGTCTACCAGCTCCGGCCGGGGATCACGGGCTGGGCGCAGGTGAATGGGCGCGACCTGGTGAAGGACGAGGACAAGGCGGCCTATGACCAAGAATATCTGGAGAATGTGAGCCTTGCGATGGACTGGAAGATATTCTGGATGACAGTGAAGAAGGTGCTCCTGCGGATGGATATAAAAGAAGGAGCGCACATAGAGGAATAAAAAGAGTGGGAATATGACGTGAAAATCATTATTCATATGGGTGATGCCTACCGGGACGAGACACCGACAGGGAAGCGGATGAGGGTGTTTTATGAATCCTTCACGGCGCATGGGCATGAGGTGAAACTGCTTGTCCCGAAAATAAACGGCAGATCGGAAAATAAAGACGTCATAGAATGTGCTGTCATACCGCTCAAGAAGAAGACATCCCTGTACCGGTTTCTAAACAGCGTCAGCTATGGGATAACGTCTGTTTTTGCATCCTTAAAAGCGGGGCCGACGGATGTGGTGCTGACAACATCACCGCCGCCTCTGATCAGCATGTTCGGCTGGCTGATCGCGAAGATGAAGAGAGCAGCGCTCATCTATGACGTGCGGGACATCTGGCCGGACGTGGCGTGGGAGATGGGCAGTTTTAGCCGGGACAGTCTGTATAGCAAGGTCTTTGCCTTCATCCGGGATTTCATGCTGCGCCATGCAGACCTGGTCACGACGGTGAGCAAGGGAAAGATCGAGAAGCTGTCGGCTTATGAGCCAAAAGCGGACATATTGCATGTCTCCAACGGTTTTGACGTGAGATTTCTGGAGAATGTGGACGAGCAGGAGCTTGCGGACCGGTATGGCATGGACAAGAAGTTCACCTGCATATATGCGGGAAATATCGGCCTGGGGCAGGGCTTGCAGCAACTGCTGCAGCTTGCGGAGCAGGCAAAGGCTGCGGATCTGCCGGTGCAGTTTCTTCTTTTTGGCGGTGGTGCTGACGAACAGAAATTGAGACGATACGCCAGCGAGCATCATTTGGATAACGTTTCCTTTTGCGGGTACCTGCCCAGCCGGCAGATATACACATGTCTGAAACACGCGGATATGTGCATCGTGACCATAGTGAATGGGAACGTAACGGACAGTATTCCCTCGAAGATCTACGAGGCGTTGGGCGTGGGCTGTCCCGTTTTGCTGTGCGCGGCGGGTGAGTCGGTCGAACTTCTTGAGGAAAGTCAACTGGGAGTGGCCGTGCCGCCGGGTGATCCAGACGCTTTGTGGAATGCCTTTTTACAGATGTATCAGACGATGCCGGAGATTCTGGGGCACAGGGAAAAAGCGCAGCGGCTCATGGTGGAGAAGTATTCCAGACAGCATATATCGGAGATCTTGGAAGAGGAAATACAAAATCGATTTAGCCTAGCGCAAGAGGGTGGCATGAGAATATAGCGCATAAGAGAGAGCAGTAATAGGCGTGGGGGTTGACGGGTACATATGAATTATTTCGTCGGACAACATGCGGAAATAACAAAGAGAATAGAACTTCAGGATGTACACAGTTTTGCGGAGCTTTCCGGGGATACCAATCCGCTGCATCTAAAAAAGGCAGTGGGGGGGGTAGATTTTCGGACCGGATATGTCACGGGCTTTTGGTAGCCTCATATATTTCCGCAGTCCTGGGCACGAAGCTGCCAGGACCGGGAACGATCTATATGGGGCAGACGCTGTCTTTCCGAAAACCGGTCTATATAGGAGATACAGTGACGGCCAGGGTCCGGGTCCTTGCGGTCAATGAGGAGAAAGCGATCCTGAAACTTGAGACGAAAGTTACCAATCAGAACAATGAAACGGTCATTGAGGGAGAGGCCGCAGTAAAAGTGCTAGAGTACGAAAATATGTCAATTTGAAGGAATGGGTCGACGATATGAAGATGAATCATATTGATGAGACAGCGATAGTCGGGGCCGACTGCGTCGTAGGTAATTTTGCGAGCATTGAAGCGGGCTGCGTGTTAGGAGATAGGGTGATCATCCATAACAACGTGACCATCTATCCAGGAACGCAAATCGGTGATAACACAGAGATATTTGACGGGGCCGTGATTGGCCGGCCGCCAAAATCCAGCGGCAATACGGTTCATAAGCTGGCGGCCAAGTTTGAACCTGTTCAAATTGGGTCAGGGTGTGTTATCGGCGCGAATACGGTGATATATGCCCAGTGCAGACTGGGCGACGGCGTTCTGGTCGGTGACGGGGCAAAGATACGGGAAGGTAATGTGCTTTCTGACCACGCTTTGATTGCCATGAACTGCACGATCAATCATGACTCTATGATTTGTGAAAGAGCAAAGGTCATGGACTTGGCCCACATCACTGCGAATACCGTGATTGGCAGAAGTGTATTTGTTGGTCCGTGTGTCTGTTCTGCCAATGACAATGCCATGCGCATTTCCGGCACAGAGGTCGGCGCAACGACACAGATAGAGATTGGGGAAGGCAGCCGCATAGGGTCGGCGGCCATGATACTTCCGAATATCAAGATCGGCGAAGGTGCGCTTGTCGGCGCCTGCGCTCTTGTGACGCACAATGTGCCGGACGGGGTGCGCGTGATGGGTATCCCAGCGAGAGAGAAGTGAACGGATGAAGAGCTTATTGGAAAAACTGGACAGCGCCCGGGAGGCGCTCAGCCGCGAATCGCTGGTGTGTCTGACGATGGATATCGACTGGGCGTCCGAGTACGCGATCAGCGAGGCGCTGGATGTGTTCGAGCAGCGGCATCTGCCGGTGACAGTGTTTTTGACCCACAAGAGCGCGGTGATCGACGAGGCGCGGTCGAAGGGGAAAATCAAGTGTGGGATACATCCTAACTTTATGCCAGACAGCAGCCAAGGGAGCACGTATCAGGAAGTGACGGACTTCTGCTTTGATCTGTTGCCCAATGCCCGTCTGTTTCGATCACATCGGTATTATGACGGCAACGACCCCATGGAGGTGCTCACAAAACATGGGATCGTCTGCGAGTCGAATATCTGCACGCTGATGGATATCCTCCCGCCATTTTTGCACCGGTCCCAGACGGTGAGTTTCCCGATCTTCTGGGAGGACGGCGCATACCTCTATAACTATCGGGGGGGGTAATGTCTGGATATGATACATTCAAGGCACGCTTCAACAGAATGGGGCTGAAGGTCATCAATATGCATCCCATGCATCTGATGCTAAATACTCCCTATTTTAGTTACACAAGAGAGATCAAGGACAGGCTTTCCCGCGAGGAGTGGAACAGCTTGAATGAAGAGCGGATCGCCCGGCTTCGTCATAACGGTGAGGGGATCACCACATTCATTGAGCGGATGTTGGACGATATTAAGAAGTCCGGATTAAGGACAGCATATCTGGAAGACGTTTATGACTGGATATGCACGCTATAGACCAAAATCGGCAGAAAAAGAGACATGGAGAGATACACAACATGGTCAATGTAATAGGGCTTGGATACATAGGGCTCCCCACAGCACTGATGATGGCGTCTCACGGAGTAGAGGTCGTCGGGACGGACTATAACGCGGCGCTGGTGGACACGCTCAATGCCGGCCGTCCGACCTTCAAGGAGGATGGCCTGGAAGAGCTTTTCCAGACGGCGGTAGATGCGGGAATCAAATTCAGCCATGAGTACCAGGTGGCGGATACATACATCATCTCTGTCCCCACGCCTTACGACAAGTTCAGCAAGAAGGTGGACCCATGTTATGTGGTGTCGGCGGCGGAGTCAGTGTTGAAGGTGTGCCCGAAGGGGGCGACGGTGGTGATCGAATCCACCATTTCTCCGGGGACCATCGACCGGTCCATCCGGCCGCTGGTCGCGGCGGCTGGGTTCACGACAGGGCGGGACATCCATCTGGTACACGCGCCGGAGCGGATCATCCCCGGCAATATGGTCTATGAGCTCCTGCACAACAATCGGACCTTGGGCGCGGACGAGCGGGAGTACGGCGAGAAGGTCAAGGCACTGTACGCCTCCTTCTGCCAGGGGGAGATCGTCGTCACGGACATCAAGACGGCAGAGATGACGAAGGTGGTGGAGAATACCTTCCGGGCGGTGAATATCGCCTTCGCCAACGAGCTGGCAAAGATCTGCCGGCACGAGAACATGGACGTGTACGAGATCATCCGCATCTGCAATATGCATCCCCGGGTGAACATCCTGCAGCCCGGCCCCGGCGTGGGCGGGCACTGCATCAGCGTGGACCCGTGGTTTTTGGTGGGCGACTATCCCAGCCTGGCGAAGGTGATCGACGAGTCCATGAAGACCAACGACAGCATGCCGGACTTTGTGCTCAACCGCATCTACGAGATCATGCGGGAGAAGGGCATGACCGACATCACCCGGGTGGGATTGTATGGCCTTACATACAAGGAAAACGTGGACGACTTCCGGGAGAGCCCGACGCTGCAGCTGCTGGAGAGCCAGGAGCGGCATCTGGCGCCGGGGCTAAAGTCATATGACCCGTTCATCAAACGTGACCTGGTAAAGAACCAGTACCATGACCTGGACGGGTTTTTGGATGCGGTCGACTTGGTTGTCATCATGGTGAAGCATGACGAGATTAAGCGGCAGATGGGCAAGCTCCATGGCAAGGTAGTCTTGGATTGCCAGAACATCTGCCCGATGCCGGGGGTATACCACATTTGAAGACGGTGATGCTTGTCTTCGGCACGCGGCCGGAGGCGATCAAGATGTGCCCTTTGGTGAACGAACTGAAGGGCCGAAAAGAGATAAAAACAGTGGTGTGCGTTACGGGGCAGCACCGGCAGATGCTGGATCAGGTGCTGGAGGCTTTTTCGGTGATGCCGGACTACGACCTGTCCATCATGAAGCAGGGGCAGACGCTCTTTGATATCACTGTGTCTGTGCTGGAGCGCATCAAGGGAGTGCTGGAAGAAGTCAGGCCGGATGTAGTACTGGTCCACGGGGACACGTCCACCACATTTGTGACAGCGCTGGCCTGTTTTTACATGCAGATACCGGTGGGGCATGTGGAGGCGGGCCTTCGGACCCATAACATCTATTCGCCCTATCCGGAGGAGTTCAACCGCCAGGCGGTGAGCATCGTCAGCCGGTACAACTTCGCGCCGACAGAGACGGCGAAGGCAAATCTGCTGGCCGAGGGCCGTGCGCCGGAAAGCATCTATGTGACGGGCAACACGGCCATCGACGCGCTGAAAACGACAGTGCGGGAGAGCTACGCGCACCCGGAGCTGGACTGGGCGGCGGGCAGCCGTCTTATACTTATCACGGCTCACCGGAGAGAGAATCTCGGTGAGCCCATGAGGCATATGTTCCGTGCGATCCGGCGTGTGATGGACGAGCATGGAGACGTGAAGGCGATCTACCCCATCCACATGAACCCGGCGGTGCGCGCGGCGGCGGACGCGGAGCTTGGCGGCGACGAGCGGATCCACATCATCGAGCCGCTGGATGTGCTGGATTTCCACAATTTCATGGCCCGCAGCTATCTCATTCTGACGGACTCGGGCGGCATCCAGGAGGAGGCACCGAGCCTTGGCAAGCCGGTACTGGTGATGCGGGACACGACGGAACGGCCGGAGGGCATCGCGGCGGGCACGCTGAAGCTGGTGGGAACAGACGAGGAGACCATCTATACGGAATTCACTCGCCTGCTGGACGACGAGGCGGCTTATGGCATGATGGCGAAGGCAAATAATCCGTATGGAGACGGGCGGGCGTGCGAGAGAATAACAAGGGCACTATTAAAGGGAGTTGAACATGGTGGCAGCTAATTCAAATTCACATCGCACAAGTAGGATGAAAAATAAAATTTGCAGATTTTTGCTGGCTACGATCGGTAAAATGCTGCCACTCCGATATCATCCGGGGGGGGTAATTGCTAATCGCATTCGTTGTCTGTTTGTGAGAGGAATAGTGAATAAAATGGGCTCTGACTGCATCGTGGAACCTGGCGCTGAAGTGCATGAGGGCTGTGTTTTAGGCGATCAAACATCGATCGGGCCCAATTGCATGATTGGACCAAAGTGCGTTTTCAAAGGCCATAATATGATGGGACCGAATGTACACATCTATACGATCAACCATATCTACAATGAATGCAATCATAAATTTAAAGGAAGCACAGATACAATGCCGGTTACAATCGGCGAGTATGTGTGGATTGGGTATGGAGTAATTATATTGCCTGGCATTACAATAGGAGATCATGTCGTTATCGGAGCTGGGAGCGTTGTTACAAAGAATATTCCCAGTGGTGTTATGGCAGCTGGAAATCCCTGCGTTGTAAAGAAAGTGATTGATACAATGTATTTTGAAGGAAATGTTTAAGTAAGGTTTTTGCGAATTAAGGTCAGAGAACGTGATTATTGATATCAAAGGGTCATATCAGTTCTGGACAGGATAAGAAGCCTCGAATATGTATCTGTCTTGGATTACATACCTGGCCCTGCGGGTGAGCTTTTTCAACGAACTGGACACCTACGCAGAGATGAAGGGGTTGAACACGGAGCAGATCATCCAGGGGGTATGCCTGGACCCGCGCATCGGTGGGCACTACAACAACCCCAGCTTCGGCTATGGCGGCTACTGCCTGCCGAAGGACACGAAGCAGCTGTTGGCTAACTACCGGGACGTGCCGGAGAATCTGATTCAGGCTATCGTGGAGAGCAACCGGACGAGGAAGGACTTCATTGCGGACCGGGTATTGCGCAAAGCTGGGTACTATGACTACTACAACCGGGGCGACTACAGCGCCGACGAGGAGCGGCGGTGCGTGATCGGTGTGTACCGGTTAACGATGAAGTCAAACTCTGATAACTTCCGGCAGAGCAGCATCCAGGGCGTGATGAAGCGAATCAAAGCCAAGGGCGCGACGGTGCTGGTGTACGAGCCCACGCTGGAGGACGGGAGCACGTTCTTCGGCAGCGAAGTGCAAAATGACCTGGAGCAATTCAAGACGGAGAGCCAGGTGATTCTGGCCAACCGGTATGACCCCTGCCTAGACGACGTGGCGGAGAAGGTCTATACAAGAGACCTGTTCAGACGGGACTGAACAGGCGTTTCCTTACAAGATAGTATATTAAGACGCATGGATACGAAGAAGACATTATAGAGCACACTTTCGACAGGTAGAAATATGAGGATCTGTATTGTAGGACATTTTGGCGGCAAAAAAGTCTTATATAACGGCCAAACAATAAAGACGATCATGCTTTATGATACGTTCAAGCGTTATGGCGTTAATGATGTGGACAAATTGGACACATACTATATAAAAAAGAATCCTGTTCTGTTCATTTTTATGTTCATAAAATGTCTGATTTCAGATAAAAAGTATGTTGTATTATTGGCAGAGAATGGGCGTCACATATTATTTCCGGTTTTTTATTTTATGAGTAAGTACATGAAAAAGGAGATCTATCACTACGGCATAGGGGGTGAATTGGCTAGGGAAGCAGAAGCAAGCAGCAAGGTTAAAAAATATATATCCAGTTTCAAAAGCAACTGGATGGAAAGCGTTGAATTGACGGAGAATCTGCAGGAACTGGGTGTAAGGAATGCGATCTATCTGCCAAATTTCAAAAGGCTAAAAATCCTCTCAAAAGATGATCTTCCTTCGGAGTATACAGAGCCGTACCGTTTCTGTATGTTCAGCCGTGTAGTAAAAGAAAAGGGCATCGAGGACGCTGTTTCCGCCGTTAGAGCGATCAATGAGGAACACGGGCGGCAAATAGCGCTGCTTGACATTTTTGGACCTATAGATACGGCCTTTGAGCAAACGTTTCACCAGCTGGTTGGGAATGAAACAAGATATTGTGGTATTGTTCCGCCGTCGGAGAGCGTTGGTGCGCTGAAAGGTTATTATATGCTGCTGTTTCCAACGCGCTTCAGGTATGAAGGGATACCGGGGACGATCATTGATGCTCTTTCTGCGGGGTTGCCTGTGATTGCACGCAGATGGCAATACTGCGACGAGATATTGCAGCACAGGTATACAGGATATATATACGATTTTGATAAGCCTGATAAACTCAAGGATATGATGGAATATGCGATCTCTCATGTCGCGGACGTACTGGATATGTGCCCAAACTGCTTAGAGCAGGCAGAAAAATATAGTGAAGAGTATGTTATTAAGTATATAAAGGAACGTATGGGAATAGCTGGATAGATATGGTTAAGATAGGAATCATAGGCCACTTCGGCGGTATGGAGACTTTTGTCGATGGGCAAACAGTGAAAACGTTGTCTCTATATAATGCGCTTAAAAAATGTGGTTATACGGAGATACAGAAGGCAGATACATATTATATCAAAAGAAATCCGTCGCGATTTTTAGTGGAACTTGTAAAGCTTTTAATCCGTTCAGATAAGATCATAGTCCTTGTATCTGACCGGGGAAGAAAAGTGCTGTTTCCGCTGCTGAAAATGGCTTCTCTGTATAAAGACATCTATCATTATGCGATCGGAGGACGGATAGCAAAAGAGGCGACGGAGAGCGACAGGTTAAGGAAATGCATGGGGAGCTTTTCCGGAAATTGGGTGGAGAGCAGAAAAGAAGAAAGAGCGTTGCGCGAACTTGGATTGATAAACGTGCGATATATCCCCAATTTTAAGTGCATATCACCCCTTCAAAAGGCTGATTATAGTTGCCTGCAGGATATGCCACGTAACTTTTGTCTTTTCAGCCGTATCACAAGGGAAAAAGGCGTCGAGGATGCGATCCGGGCCGTCCGCAGATTGAATGAAGAGGCAGATCATACCGTGGCGACGCTTGATATCTACGGACCGATCGAAACCGGTTATGAGGAAAGACTGCAATACGTTATTTCCCGCGGGGGGGGTACAGTCGTTACGTCGGTGTTATTCCCTTTGACAAGAGCGTAGAGGTACTGCGAAGCTATTATGCCCTGCTGTTCCCCTCGTTTTGGCATGGAGAGGGGATGCCTGGGACAATCATCGACGCGCTGTCTGCGGGCGTGCCCGTAATTGCGCGCAGGTGGCAATACTGCGACGAAATGCTGACAGATGGCGTCAACGGCTATGTCTATGATTTTGATAAGCCAGAACTGCTGAAGGAAAAGATCATGTATGCGATCACCCATGAAGAGCAGACAGCTGGCATGAGGAAAAACTGCTTGGCGACGGCAGAGCGATACAGCGAGAAAAATGTCATATCGCAGGTATTGGCCAGTATGGGCATCAGCGAGCATGCCGCAGAAGAATAGGCGGAGTGGAAGGTAAGCAATAATGAGGGTCGTTCATATCATCCCGAACCTGGCGCTTGCGGGGGCAGAAACCATGTGTGGAATGCTCTCGGTCGAATTGAAAAAGCTTGGAGTCGACGTGTCAGTCGTTAGTTTATATGACTATCATTCTGCGATAACAGAGCGCCTGGATGAGGCTGGAGTGCCGGTATACTATCTCGGTAAAAAACGCGGTCCGGATCCACGGATCGTCTGGAAGCTTATCCGCCTGTTCAGGGAACTGAAACCGGACGTAGTCCACACACATCTGTATGTGACGCCGTATGCGATACCTGCCGCAGTCCTTGCACAGGTGAAAGTAAGGATACATACGGTCCATAGTACTGCTCAAAATGAATCAGACAAAGTTAAAAAGTTTAATTACTTATTCTTTCGGTTTGCAAATGTCATTCCAGTTGCCATAAGCCGGGCGGTACAGCACACGATTTCGCAAGTATATAACATCAATGTAAATAGAATCCCCGTTATCCTGAACGGAGTTGACTTAGATAGATGTATAAATAAAGTTTCGTATGAAGTAGGGGAAAAACTTAGGTTTATCCATGTTGGAAGGTTTACAGAGGCAAAAAATCACATAATGCTTGTCAATGCATTTTCGCTGGTTCACAAAGAAAAACCTAAAACAGAGCTATATTTTGTGGGAGAAGGTGAGCTGGAGGAAAGTGTGAGAGAGTGTGTAAGAGGGTTAAAGCTTTCAGAGGCAGTTACATTCTGTGGTGCAACAGATAATGTTTTTCCGTTTTTGAATCAGGCTGATGTATTCGTCTTTCCATCAAAGTGGGAAGGCCTTGGCATAGCGCTTGCTGAAGCGATGGCTTCTGGATTGCCGGCTATTGCTACAAGTGTCGACGGCATTCCAGATTTGATCACTGATGGTGTTGACGGATTTTTGGTAGATATGAGCGTTGAGAGTTTAGCAAAGGCAATGCTGCAAATGTTTGATCTCAAACTTAGAATGAGGATTGGAAAGGCAGCAAAACAGAAAGCTAAGAAACTTTTATCTGCGCAAGTAATGGCAGAAAAGTATTATGAATTGTACAAAATGGATGGCGCGAGTAAATGACAATATATTTATTAAACTTTCTGACACTTCCTATTTATCGGGTCATTTTCAAAAAAAGGTCTTGGTTCTGTGCGGCTGTCTCATTTCAGCTGTTCTTGCTCCTAGCTCTAAAAAGCGATACTCTCGGAATTGACATGGCAACATATATGCCAGGTTTTAAATACATAGGAAGTCTAAGTTTTAAAGCGATGATTGGAAGACTGCGTTTTCTGCGGACAGCATCGCTTGTTTACCCATTTAGCTTTGAAAGCGGTTATGTGGTGTTTAACTGGATAGTATCAAAGCTTGGTCTGGGCTTTCACGGATTAGTTGTGATATATGCAGCGTTTAATGCTATTTCTATTGGGGTGTTTGTATATAGATATTCTCGCGGGCCAGCAGTGAGCTTTGCAATATTTATATCCTTCAATATGTTTTTTTATTACTTTAGCGCTTTTAGGCAGTCAATGGCCCTAAGTATTCTACTTTGGTCAGTTCCATATATTATATCCAGGAAATATTTAAAATCAACAGTTATCATTACTATAGCATTCTTATTTCATCGCATATCAATATTGTGGCTCCCATTGCTAGTCGTTTCAAGATTCAAAATTCAAAAGAAGGTATTCTTAAGAATTGCAATTCTAGAGATACTGTTTTTGATTTTTGCTCCAGTGATTTATAGCAATATTGTAGTGCCCGTTATGATGTTGATCGGAATGTATCATCTCGCTATAGATTTTAGATATAACAACTATATTATCACGGTACTTATCATTGCTCTTATAGTATATGCTTTTGTTGATTTTGACGTATTTCATGATAAATATTTAAACTTATCTTGCTGGGGATTATTGTTATTAGTATTAATTGAAGCAGTTGCTATGTGTAATGATGCTTTTGCTAGAGGAACCGAACTATATGCCATATTTTTATCGATTCTGATTCCAGGACTTATTCGTACCTATTCAAATCGAAACACAAAATGGCTGATGACGGGAGCTGTTTATTTTATAATGTTTGGATTTTTAATATATTCGCTGAATACCAATGCAGTAAGTATTGTTCCATATCGAATGATTTGATTGTGTTCTTTTATGTTGTTATAGGCGGTGTTATGTATGAGGGTCGTATTTGTAAATCTTCATAGCAATGAGAAGTTTGTAAAAATACTGATTAAGTATGTCTTCAAAATATCTGTATCCAGAAAACATGGGTTCATTCTTGATGAGATGATCCGGCGGGATATCCCGGTCTGCAACTATACTACTTCCGGAAGCAGTCATCATGATCCAATAGCGAACTTTGTGTATCGGTGCCTGTATCCGTTCCGACTTATTGAATCACGCATCCTCTTGAAGATGGATGGTCTGCCTGTTAAAAAGATTAAAACGTTGTATCGGTTGAAAGACATCCAACCCGATGACATTGTCATCCTTTATTCGATCCCTGATGAGTTTTCCGGCTTGGAGAGAGTAAATGCGTTCAAAGCTGGCTGCCTACTTCACAATTCGTGCGGCAGCGATAACGCGGACAAATTCGGCAAAGTTAATGTCCAGTGCTTTTATAATGAGGCGGATCTGCGAAAGAACGGTGAGATGTTCTCCCGTTATAATGCTGACTTGCAGCAGCCGATCATTGTGATCCCATTCGTATTTGAAAAGCGGTTTCAAGTGCGGACCCCATTCAGCGAGCGCCAGAACAAGGCGATCGCGGTCGGAACGATCGCAAGCCGGACAGACGATGAGTTCCTTGCCGTATATGGGGACCCGTGTCTGCAGCCGATCCGCAGAATGATATTGAATGCGGCACCTGAGATGGCTGACTACTATGATTGCGTTAGCAGTGAATATGGTGAGGGGAATGAGAGAAAAGAATTCCGCATTGAGGACAATATTATCAAAAAGGTATACTGTGAACTTTGGAATCTGAGCCACGTCGGACAGCAAAAGAGTTACTTCTCTTTTGATATGGTCGAGAAGTTCAATCAATATAAAATGGCAATCTGCGGAGAGGAGATCATCGGCGTTCCTGGCATTGGGTTTGTGGAGAGTATGGCCTGTGGCTGCGCATATCTTGGCTGCACAAAATATGATTATGCGGCATATGGGATGGTCGAGGGTGTGCATTATATTGGCTATGACGGGAGTCTGGAGGATCTGAGATCGAAAATAGAGTATTACCAGAATCACAGCGACGAATTGGAGAGAATCGCTGACGCCGGCTGCCGTTTTGCCAGAGAAAACTTTACACCGGAGGCTGTCACTACGAAGCTTCTGGACGGACTGATGGCGCAAAAGAAGATATACGAAGAGGGGAAAATAGAGCATGCAGGAAGGGCGCAGTCGTAGTACGCATGTGCGAAACGGAAACGCCGAGTTGCTGAGAGTTTTCATGTCGGCGGGGATCGTCCTATACCATGCCGGAATAGCGAAGTTTTCCTGCCGGGGGGGGTTCTTAGCAGTTGACTTTTTCTTTATGGTCACGGGATTTTTCCTCGCGCAGAGACTTCGACCGGCAGAAGGATCGGAGGGCAAATCGTATTCTTTATGATTTTGGCGCTGACGGTCACCACGAGTGGGAAGGGCAGGCTCTACGGCAGATTTGATCAAGGTGTTGTGATGACATTAGGTAGCTTTACAAAAGTATGGTTCTTGAATCATCTCGCATGGATACGCCTGTGGCCGGCCATTTGTGTGCGTATTGGCCTTGGCTTTTCACAGACGCGGGGCATATTGTTTGGTATTTTGCTGTCGGTCATTTCGAGTGTTGTTATCATGAAGTGTGCAAAGAAACTGCCGGAGGCAGCAGGGATGCTCCGCAGTCTTGTTTTTGATTGATCAAAAAGTATGAGTTGAACGAAAGAGGAGAAGGAAACGGATGGAATGTAAGATGCCCAAAGTCTTTATCATGGATGTGGACGGAGTGCTGACAGACGGGGGCTTTTATTACTCCGCTGAAGGTAAGGTGATGAAGAAATTTGGCGCTGATGATAATGATGCGTTAAGTTTGTTGAAGCCTTATATGGAGATCGTCTTTGTCACCGGAGATAAGAGGGGATTTCCGATCAGCCGCAAGCGCATTGTGGAAGATATGCACATGGTATTGGAGCTGGTCAGTACGATCCGGCGTGTTGAGTGGATCAAGGAGCGGTACGACCCGGCTGAGGTGATTTATATGGGGGATGGCATATTTGATCACTATGTGATGAAAGAGGTTGGGTATTCCATCGCGACGGCCGATGCAGATAAGAACGCGAAAGCATTTGCATCCTATGTGACAGAGCGAAAAGGCGGGAACCGGGCTGCGGCGGAGGCATGCCTTCATATATTAGAGAAATTTTTCTGTGCTTTTGACCCCGATAAACTGCCGGCTGAAAACATTAATGAGCATCGGGATTGGACTGTTTAAGGCCAATGGATGCAGTTGAGCAATCTTCTATATGATCATAGAAAGGTAGATAGATCATGGGGTATACGGTATTTATTCCAACGGCGGGAACAGGCTCCCGGCTGGGAGGGCTGACAAAGTATTTGAATAAATCACTTGTCAGCATTGGCAATAAGCCTACGCTGGCGCGCATTATGGATATGTTTCCAGAGGATACCGAATATGTTATCGCTGTTGGGTATAAGGGCGAACTGGTAAAGGAATTTGTATCGCTGACCTGTAAGGACCGAAAGATCACCCTGGTAGATGTCTATCCCTTTGAGGGTGAGGGGTCTGGCCTTGGGTATACCATGCTTTGCTGTAAGGAGTATTTGCAGAGGCCCTTTGTCTTCTGCTCATGTGATACGCTGGTGGTGGAGCAGATACCAGACCTTGAGTCCAATTGGATGGGCTGGGATGAACGGGATAACCGTGAGCAGTATAGGACAATCACTTTGAACGAAGCAAAGGATACTGTATGCATCATCAATGAAAAGGGGCGGGGCCTTTCATCTCAGGCGAAACCGTATATTGGTTTGGCGGGCATCCGGGACTACGAGCAGTTTTGGCATTCGATGGAGGCCTGTGGTGACGATGCGTTCCTGATCGGGGAGGTTGCTGGGCTGCAGAAGCTTGTGCAGGCAGGAGCGGTAAAGGCGCATAAGTTCACCTGGTTCGATACAGGAGTTACCGTTGAATTGGAGACAACTAGGCATAGGTATTATAACGATAAAGAGCCCAATATCCTGGAAAAACCAAATGAAACAATTTGGTTTTTGAATGATAAGGTCATTAAATTTTCTGCTGATCCCACATTCATTCGGGACCGTGTTGAGCGGTCCAAGCTGTTAAAGGGCTTCGTACCTGAAGTCATTGGCTTCACGGAGCACATGTATGAATATGACTATATTCCGGGAAAGGTCATGTCCAGCTGCGTTTCGCTCCCCCTGTTCAAGCAGCTGCTTAATACTTCAAAAGCTTTTTGGAAGGAACAGGTGCTAGCCGGGGAGGAGAAAGAACATTTTTACAAAAGTTGCATGAAGTTCTATAGAGATAAGACTTATGAGCGAGTAGAGCTGTTCTTCCGGACATTTAATAAAGAAGATCAGGCTACAGTCATCAATCAGGTGTGGTATCCTCCGGTGATGGACATGCTGCGCCAAGTGGATTGGAATGAGATATCTAAAGGGCTTCCGGGGCAGTTCCACGGGGACTTTCATTTTGAGAACATCTTATATGACGCGCAAAAGGGTTCGTTTGAGTTTTTGGATTGGCGCCAGAATTTCGGCGGAGATTCACTCTCTGTCGGTGATATATATTATGACCTGGCAAAGCTTCTTCATGGATTGATCATGTGTCATGAATTGGTCGTAAAAGACGAATATCATATTAACTGGGAAGGCAATGAGATCACATATGACTTTAATCGTAAGCAGATGTTGGTGCAGTGCGAGGAATACTATTATAAATGGCTCGTTCGGAACGGATATGATGCTGAGCGGGTCAAGCTCCTGACTTCGTTGATCTTTCTGAATATTGCCGGATTGCACCACTACCCTTATTCGTTGGTGTTGTTGGCGCTTGGGAAGGAAATGTTGTATCGTTCATTGGAGAATTGAGCTATGAACCATATTGATGGAGATAAGATCTATCTGTCACCGTCGCTCATATGTCTGGATACGCTCCGTATAGTTGAGCAGATCAGGGAGCTGGAATCATGCGGCGTTGAAATGCTCCATATCGATATTCTGGACGGCCGGTTCAGCCCGAGCATGCCCCTGGGGTTTGACCTCGTGAGACAGCTGCGGAAAGTGACAGGCCTGATGTTTGAATGCCATGTCATGGCTGAATCACCAGAGTATTATATCGACGAACTGCTGGATATTGGGGTCGAGCAGATTGTGTTTCATGCTGAAACTGCCAGTCACGTGGACGGCCTCCTGAATAGGATACACAATGCGGGTGTGCGTGCGGGTGTCGCGCTGAAGCCGTCAACTCCGATCGGAGCGCTGGAATATGTGATCGAAAAGTGTGATGCTGTCCTTCTTATGCTGATCAATCCGGGCTATGCATCCTTTGCGGGAGAGGGACAGGTCCCTTATGCGGAGAGGAAGTTAAAGGATCTGCGGTGCCTGATAGAACGCACAAATGCAAAGACGATGATCGAGATCGATGGTAGAGTATCGATCGAGAATATGCGGAACTATATACCATTAGGCACGCAGATCTTTGTAGGTGGAACTACTTGTATTGACCGTACAAATATCACTGATTCGATAAGGCGCGCATTTGAGGTCATAAACGATCACATTTGATGGGAGACTGACAGAAATGGATTATACGGCGAGTATACAGCTGATTTTGGGAGAATTGGACCTTGCGTTGAACAAAGTAGACGAGGAAAAAGTCGGGATGCTCATTGAAGATATCCTGGGGGCCGAGAAGGTGTTTTTGACCGGAGTCGGAAGAGTAATGCTGTCATTGCAGGCGTTTGCAAAGCGGCTGAACCATTTGGGAATTGATGCACATTGCGTGGGGGATATCACAGAACCCGCCATGACGCCAAGGGACATACTGATCGTGGCATCGGGAAGCGGCTGCTCGATCGTGCCGGTAGCGATCGCAAAAAAGGCGAAGGAACTCCAAGGTAAGATCATACATATTGGTTCAAACCAGAACGGCGATGTTGCAGAATATGCTGATTATATGGTCCGCATACCGGTGAGAACGAGATTGTATCTGGAGGACGAGATACCGTCTGAGCAGCCGATGACCTCGCTTTTTGAGCAGTCATTGCTGCTGTTCTGTGATGCGGTCGCGCTTATGATCATTGATAACAGAAAATTGAATATCAAGGATTATTGGAGAGCCCATGCAAATCTGGAATAAGCTGAGGCATAGGGGATATGCTGATAAGATATGCGTAGCGTGGTAGAAAAGGGAATATTGAAATATAAAAACCTGAGCATTGTCGTCAAAGCGAGCATATGGTTCACGATTTGCAATGTTCTCCTCAAGGGGATCAGTGTGATCACCGTCCCGTTATTTACAAGACTTCTTCCTTCTAGTGAATATGGGGTGTTATCTGTACTGTCATCCTATGAGCAGGTCATCATGATTCTTGCGACGTGGGAGATCGCGTTGAC
Source organism: uncultured Acetatifactor sp. (assembly GCA_947631615.1). GTDB lineage: Bacteria > Bacillota > Clostridia > Lachnospirales > Lachnospiraceae > Acetatifactor. Next base: position 924 of record CANRLX010000038.1, on the reverse strand, counting down.
GGCGTATCAAAAGGGGCTGTTCAAATATAAGGATGACCAGTGTTTCTTTTCGACCTCTACGCAGTTGTTCACAAATCTGCTCACAATAGCATTTTTTGCAGTAGTTGCCTGTATATTCCCATGGTTCAGCTCATTTACCGGCCTTTCAAGGAACAGTACGATCTGTCTGTTTATCTATGCGATGATGCAGCCGGCATATAACTGTTGGATAATCAAAAAACGAACGGAGTTTGATTATAAGAAGGCTGTATATATCACACTATTGTATAGTGTAGTGAGTGTCGCCGCCCCCATGGCTGCCGTTCTGATGATCAGCAGAACGGCAGAAACAAAATTCACATTCGGGCTGATAGGAGCGACGATCGTCTTTATACCGTTCTACTTTCAAGGTGCGCATTACGATATTTTGCTAAAAGAACGATCCAAGACGAAAGAGCAATGGAAATTTCTTTTGACATATCAATTTCCGCTTATTTTTCAATCGCTGTCATACCTTTTGCTGGCACAGGCCGATCGTGTGATGATCGGAAATATGGTTGGATATAAACAGGCCGCGTATTATAGCGTTGCATACAGTCTTGCGAGCGTTATCTCCATTTTTCAGAATTCGATCAACCAGGCTTTGGTGCCGTGGAGATTTGAAAAACTGGAAAACAAAGAGTACAGCACTATCCGGGAAAAATCGAACTTTTTGGTGCTTGGGATCGGCGGGATATCCGTTCTGTTCACGATCGCTGCACCTGAGATGATGAAGATACTGTTTCAAGCAGAGTATTATGAGTCGGTCTGGTGTATCCCTCCGGTGTCATTGGGTATATATTTTATTTTCTTATATAGCATGTTTGCATGGATCGAAAACTATTATGAAATAACAAAGTATTTAGCTTATGTATCGATCACGTGCGCGATAGCCAACGTGGTGCT
>CANRLX010000037.1 GCA_947631615.1 uncultured Acetatifactor sp. | reverse complement strand
TACGCACCTCCTCACTGATCTCCTTGCTCACGCTGATCTGAAACTCATTCTGCAGCGTATCCATTTTCTCCTCATAGCTTAAGCTCGTGGAAAACATCTTGCTCAAAAGCCGGATGGCACTATCCCCGCTGCTCTCGCCTTTACTCCCAAGCCGCAGCACCACCACCGTCATCAGGTCATAGTCCTTTTTCTCCTCGTGGAAGTCCCCTCTTAAGCATTTCTCCGCAAAGGAATACCGATTGATGGTGTCGGACCGGAAGGCGGCCGTATCTTCACAGATCCAGATCGACACCACTTTTTTAATCTTCCCGTACTCCTGATCTTTAAATAGGGTCCCCCGCTGGGAAGAAATCATTCTCGCCGCATAGTAGATACCTCGTTTCGGAATCGGATAACCGGGAGTATCATCATTTTGAATCTCTACGTTTACAAAAATTTCCACCAGATCGCCGCTTTGCGGCAGCACCGCAAGGAAACGGATATCAAAATAGACCGTGCCGTCCCTCTGTGACTTGTCGGCGGTGGGGAGTCCCTCCACCTTATCGTCGCCGCTCATCATCCCATAGCCGCCTTTTTTATCCGGATGATCCGGATAGACCGCCGTTCCTCTGAGTTCCGGTTTTCCCTCAATAAATTTCTCCGCGATCTCCTGCACCGCATACTCTGCGTACTCCTCCAGTGCGCTCTTCAAAATATATGCCAGCACCGGCTTTTCCGCCACAAGATTTCTCGCCGATTCATCATACCGGACGGCCTCATCTTCCTCCGCCACCTTTAAGTTCTGCGCGATCTCGCTCGGCACCGTCACGGTTGCTTTTTTCGTTTCTTCGGGAAGGCTCCCTGTCTCTTTCTGCCCCAATGGCTCCATGCTTATCCCCTCCTTGCATGAAACGGACGAAACATTTCTCTATCTCTACACTTTTATTTTATCACTGACACAGCCCTTTTGCCAAGTCTTTTCACGGTTCCCATTTCTCGTAGGTCTTTTCAAAAATGTTCCGCTCGATAATGTACACGTCGTGCAGGTCGTCCCTGCGCACCGCCAGGTAATCCCCCTCTCGGCCAAGCATATATTTCTGCTCGTCCCAGGCGGTGAACACCTTGACCCGATGATCCAGCCGCTTCACGTAGAGAAAGACATCCCCCGTAGGAACGCAGGATCTGGCGTAGGGAACCAAAGACACGCTTCGCTCGTCCGCCACATCCTTGATAGTGGGCTCATATTCCCCCGAAAAGACATAGGGCTCCTCCAGGTATCGGTAGCTGCGCTCAAATTTTGCCCGATCGTTGGGGTATACCTCCCCCTGTACGCCGATCATAATATAGAGATCGTCGTAGATCTCCACCTCCAGGTCGCCCTCCAGCGTCCGGATACAGATCCTGGTTCCCCGGGGAAGCACCTGGTCCGCGTCCACGTACCCGATGGGGATCTTCTTTTTTCGGTAGGTCTCCATTCCCGCCAGATCCGCCTCATACTCTCCGGCGTAGATGATCTCGATATCGTCAAAATAGTCCTCCATCCGCCAGTCCAAAAAGGCTTCCACGCCCTCCCGAAACTCTCGGTAGGGCTCCAGCCCCTTCTGCTCCAGGAAAGCTTCGTAAGCCTTCTGCAAAAGCTCCGGCTGGATAAATCCTCCGGCCTTTTCCAGATGGCCTCCGCCGGAGCCGATCCCCTGGGTGATAAATTCCGCCAGCTCGCTGGCCTTGACCTCCTTGACACAGCTTCTCACAGAGATCTTGACGCCAAAGGGCTGTATGCTGTACACCAGGCAGGTGTCCACCGCGTCCACCTCCAGCATCAGGTCGCTGATCATCCCGAGAATATTGGGGTCGCAAGGCTCCGCCATAGCCACCGCATATCGGTAGGATTCGTTGTACCGATAACCGATCAGCGCCTGTCCGGCGATCTCCAGCTCCTGCAGGGAAAGATTGGAATTGCGGAAGCGGGTGATCAGGCTGCGGTCAAAGGCCAGATCGTCCCGCAGATCCTTGTCCAGAGGGTGTGATATCTCGGTAAAGTTGTTCGTGTCTGTGAGAAGGCCGTAGTACAGGGCGGTGGCCAGCCTCCTGTCCCCGTTTACATCGACGCCCTCCTCCCGCAGCAGCTCCCGCACCAGGGTGGAGCAGGAACCCAGCTTGCTGCGCACTTCGCTTTTCTCCGGCAGAGGGCCGCTCACCTGGTGATGGTCTATAACCGCCACGTTCCGCGCCGCAAAGCGGGTCACGTTCCCCTCGCCGTACTGACAGTCCACCGTGACCAAAAGCTCCGGCGGCTCCAGCTCCTCCACATGCTCCACGGGGATCTGCAGCGTCTTTTGCATCAGCACCAGATTGCTCTTCTGGATGGGATATCTGCCGCCGTAGACAAAGCGCACCTCCTTCCCCTGACCCTGAAAGTAGGTGTACAGACCAAATCCGCTGGCCAGCGCGTCCGCATCCGGATTGTCGTGGCACTGTACCACGATCCGGTCATATTCCAAAAGCTCCCGTAATCTCATCCCTGTCTCTCTCCTTCCGCCTCTCTTCCCGTTTTTCCCTTTGCCTTTCCCTTACTGCCTCTCTTTCTGCTTTTCCCTTTGCCTTTCCCTTACTGCCTCTCTTTCTGTCCTTTTCCACGTCCGCCCTTCTTTCGCCTCACAGAAGCAGATCCAGCGCTTCCTGTATGTTTCGGACTCCCATAATCTTGATATGGCTGTTTTTCCTGCAGTCCTCCGCGCACATATGGGGCACCACGCAGGTGTCGAATCCCAGCTTCTCCGCCTCGGCCACCCGCTGTCTGGCCATACTCACCGACCGGACCTCCCCGCTGAGCCCTACCTCGCCGAAGGCCGCCAGGCGGGGGCTTAAGGGCCGGTTTCGGAAGCTGGACAGGATCGCCAGCACCATCCCCAGGTCGATGGCCGGCTCCTGGATCTTTATTCCTCCCGTGATATTCACGTAGGCGTCACAGCCGGACAGCTGTACGCCGCAGCGCTTCTCCAGCACTGCCATCAGCAGATTTACCCGATTGAAATCCGTTCCGGTGGTCTGTCTTCTGGGGATCCCGAAATTGCTGTGGCAGACCAGCGCCTGGATCTCTATGAGAAGGGGCCTTGTGCCCTCCATGGTGCAGGCCGCCACCGAGCCGCTGGCATCCTCCGGACGCCCGTCCAACAAGTATTCCGAGGGGTTTTGTACCTCCACAAGCCCCTGCTCCCGCATCTCAAAAACGCCGATCTCGTTGGTGGAGCCGAAGCGGTTCTTGACTCCCCGCAGCACCCGGTAGGAGGCATGTCGGTCCCCCTCGAAATAGAGCACCGTGTCCACCATGTGCTCCAGCACCCTGGGGCCCGCCACCGTGCCCTCCTTGGTCACGTGACCCACAATGAAGATGGACACGCCCAGCCCCTTGGCCAGCTGCAGCAGCACGCCGGTGGTCTCCCGCACCTGGGACACGCTGCCCGGCGCCGCCTGGATCTCCTCGCTGTACATGGTCTGGATGGAATCGATGACCACCATTTCCGGCCTGTCCCGGCGGATGGTCTCCGCCACCGCATCCAGCCTGGTCTCACACAAAAGGAGCATCCGGTCGTCAAAGGTCCCGATCCGGTCCGCCCGCATCTTGATCTGCACCGGAGACTCCTCCCCGGAGACATAGAGCACTCGATGCCCGTCCCCCGACAGGTGATGGCACACCTGTAACAGCAAGGTGGATTTGCCGATGCCGGGGTCTCCTCCCACCAACGTCAGCGATCCCTGCACGATGCCGCCTCCCAGCACCCGATCCAGCTCGCCGATGCCGGTCAAAAGCTTGTCCTCCTCCGCCACCGTCACCTGAGACAGGACGCAGGGCTTCGCCTTCTCCTCCGCCATCCGCTTAAGCTGCCCTCCGGCGCTTTTAAGCTCCGCCTTGCTCACGGTCTCCTCCACGAAGGTATTCCACTCCTTGCACCCCGGGCACTGGCCCATCCATTTGGAGGACTCGTAGCCGCAGCTCTGACAGTAAAAAATAGTCGTATTTTTCCCTTTTGCCATGAAAACATCGATTCCTTTCCCGCGTCAATAACAAAAGATCCTAACACCAAAGTCACCTGATGTTAGGATCTCAATTAGCTCCCTGGGTGTTTTGCCCTACACCTGCACGATCTTCACACAAACCTCACCCGCAGCCTGAAGCTCAACGCTCAGAGACAGCTTCCCGCCGAGGCCGGTCTTCATGGTTCCGATGCTCTTATCCGCCACATACACCTCGTATTCCCTGTCGTCGGTAAGTCCTACCGTGATCTGAGCATCCTCGTCGCCCTCCACCACGAACTCCACGCCGGACTCCGTCTCGCTGAAATTCCTGACGCTGGTCCCCGGCACCGACTCATAGAGGAACATACCATTCTTTTCCAGCTTTGTGATCTCGTTGTAGGTCTTCACCTTCAAAAGATCACCCGCATGCTTAAAGTCTTCCACTTTAGCCTTCTGCAAAAGCTTATGGTTGCCAAAGCTGATCGATCCGTCCGACTCGCTGCGAAGTAATTCTTCCACTACTGCCATTGTCATGTCCTCCTGATTGTTTGTGGTTGTAATTTTAGTATAATATAAAGAGCGCGATTTTTCTACAAAAATTTCTGTTTTTTCACCGCACGTTTCCGGCTTTTTTCGGAGGCTCCGCCTCTGTGTGCTCCTTCACGCTGAAGGTCACCTGTCCGTTCCGGAAGCTGGCCGAGACCTTATCCCCCGGGATCACTCTCTTGCGCAGGATCTCCTCCGCCAGAGCGTCCTCCACCACGGACTGGATCGCCCGCTTCAGGGGTCTGGCCCCCATCTTGTTGTCGGAGTATTTCTCCACCAGGTGTTCCTTCAGAGCCGGCGTGATGCTCAGCTCAATCCCCATCTGCGACTCACATCTCTTATAGAGGTCTGAGGCCAGCAGGTTCACGATCGACTTCATATTCTCCCGATTGAGCTGGTGGAACACGATAATATCGTCGATACGGTTGATAAACTCCGGCTTGAAGCTGCGCTTTACCTCCTCCATGACGCCGGACTTCATCTTCTCGTAGTCCTTCTTCTCGCTGTTGTCCGTGGCAAATCCCAGGTTCTTGGGATCCACGATGCGCTGCGCGCCGGCGTTGGAGGTCATGATCAGGATGGTATTCTTGAAGCTTACCTTCCGCCCCTTGGAATCGGTGATGTGGCCGTCGTCCAACACCTGCAGGAGGATATTGAACACGTCGGGGTGGGCTTTCTCGATCTCGTCGAAGAGCACCACCGAATAGGGATTGCGGCGCACCTTCTCGCTGAGCTGTCCGCCCTCCTCAAATCCCACGTAGCCGGGCGGGGATCCTATCATCTTGGACACCGAGTGCCCCTCCATATACTCGGACATATCGACGCGGATCATCGCGTCCTCGGAGCCAAACATCGCCTCCGCCAGAGCCTTGGAAAGCTCCGTCTTTCCCACGCCCGTAGGCCCCAGAAAGAGAAAGGAGCCGATGGGGCGGCGCGGGTCCTTGAGTCCCACGCGGCCACGGCGCACGGCCTTGGAGACGGCGGTCACCGCTTCCTCCTGACCGATCACGCGCTTGTGCAGGATGCCCTCCAGCTTCAAAAGCCGCTCGCTCTCCTTTTCCGCCAGCTTCTGAACCGGTATTTTCGTCCACATAGCCACCACCTCGGCAATATCGCTCTCGCCGACCGTGTAGCTGTAATCGTTTTCCCTGGTCTCTCTGCGCCTGCGCATACGCTCGTACTTTTTCACCAGCTCATCCTGGTTCCGCTTGATCTCCGCCGCCTGGGTGAACGCCTCCATGCGGATGGAGCGCTCGATCTGCAGATCCATCTTCTTGATCTGCTCCAAAAGCTCCTTCTGTTTGTCCGGAAGATCCATAGAGCGCAGCCTTGCGCTGGCCGCCGCCTCGTCGATCAGGTCGATGGCCTTGTCCGGAAGATTCCGGTCGTTGATATAGCGGTTGGACAGTCGCACCGCCGCCTGTATGGCATCGGAGCCGATCGTCACATGATGATGCTCCTCATATTTTCCCTTGATCCCCTCCAGGATGCGGACGGCCTCCTCCTCCGTGGGTTCCTCCACATTGACCGGCTGAAACCGCCTCTCCAGCGCCGCGTCCTTCTCCACATACTTGCGGTACTCCGCTATGGTGGTGGCCCCGATCAGCTGGATCTCCCCCCTTGCCAGGGAGGGCTTCATAATGTTGGAGGCATCGATCGCCCCCTCCGCGCCGCCCGCACCGATGATCGTGTGCAGCTCATCCAAAAAGAGGATGACGTTGCCGTCCTCAATGACCTCGCGGATCACCTTTTTGATGCGCTCCTCAAACTCGCCGCGGTACTTGCTGCCCGCCACCATGCCGGACAGATCCAGTGTGAGCACCCGCTTATTCTGAACGGTAAACGGCACGTCCCCGGATACGATGCGAAGCGCCAGCCCTTCCACCACCGCGGTCTTGCCGACGCCGGGCTCCCCGATCAGGCAGGGGTTGTTTTTGGTCCGGCGGCTCAAAATCTGGACCACTCTCCGGATCTCGTCCTCTCTGCCCACCACCGGATCCAGCTTCCCCTCCCTCGCCAGCGCAGTCAGATCCCTGCTGTACTGCTCCAGAGTGGCAAGCTTGTTTTTGCCGGACGCCTTGCGCCCCAGATCCTCCTTGTAGAGATTGGGATCCTGGCCGATGGCCGACAGGGTGTCCACATACACCTTCTGCACGTTTACCCCCAGCGTATTCAGCAGCCGGACGGCCACATTCTCCCCCTCCTTGATCAGGGCCAGGAGAAGGTGCTCCGTCCCCGTCTCGTTCTGGTGAAAGCGGGCCGCCTGCCTGTGCGCCTCCTCCAGGATCTTCTGCGCCCTGGGGGAATACCCCTCGCGCTCCCGGATCGCCACGCCGCTCTCAAAGGAAATCAGCTCCCGGATCATATCCATGACCTGCTCCGCCTCGACGCCGTTGTCGCCAAGCACCTTTGCCGCCACGCCGGACTGCTCCTTCAAAAGTCCTACCAGGATATGCTCCGTGCCGATATAGCCCTGTTTGAGACCTCTTGCGCACCTGGCCGCCTGCGCGAGGGCCGCCTGCGCCTTCTGTGTAAAATGCGACTGCATCAATCCAATCCTCCATAATCTTCATATATTTCGTCAATCATCTGATGAATCTCGTCTCTGGTGATATTCTTACAGGTGCTCTTCGCAAGAATGACCTGGAGCTCTTTCTTCAGCTCCTCCATCGTCTGCATACGGTCCGTGTCGATGGCGATGATGGCGCCCCTGCGCCGGTCCACCTTCACATATCCCTCCTGCTTCAGCACGGTGTACGCCTTGTTGACCGTGTGCATATTGATGCCGATGGAATCCGCCAGCTGGCGCACACTGGGAAGGGAATCTCCCTCCTGAAACTGGGAAGTGGCGATGCCCAGAATGATCTGATTGCGAAGCTGCAGATACAACGCTTCATCGCTGTTAAAGTCGATCTGTATCAACATTTTGATCACCCGCCTTTCCCTGCCGCAGTCCAAGTGTACTGTTATATTCATCATATAACAGCTCCCCGAAACTGTCAACGCCGCTTCCAAAAGTTTATATACTTTTAACTTTTCCCCTTCCGCCCGTAAAAATGCCTGCGGAAACACATTCCCGCAGGCATTTTCGCCCTTCTTTGGTTACGGCTCCTCGTCGCCGTCCCAGTTCAGGTATTCAAATTCAAATTCATCCTCATCCGCCGCAAAGTTTTTGGTTTTCCATGCCTGCTTGCGGGCATTGTCGGAAGCAGGCTTCTGAGGCGTTCTGGGCTCTCCTCCCTGCTGTCCGGAAGCGGGTCTTGCATCCTCTCTGGTCTGTCGTGCCGCTCCCTGTCCCTGGGAAGGCCGGTTTTCCGCAGAAGCGGATCTCATTCCCTCCGAAGGGCGCTGTGCATTGGGACTCTGCACCGTCCTGCTGGCCTGGGCCGGACGGCTTCCCTGTGCGGGTCTCGCCCCTCCCTGTGGCGGCCTTCGGGTCTCCGATACGGGCCTGCTTCCCTGGGCCGGTCTGGAGCCGGAGGGCCGTCTCTCTCCCGACCCTTGCGGGCGCGCCGTTCTCTGGCCGCTCCCCTGGGTCCTGGACGGGCTCTTCCTCCGGATCGTCTCCCTCTCCACCTCCGCAAAATAGGCGGAGTCGGACATATCCTTCATCTTAAAAATCACCATCGTCATAGCCACGGCGAGAATCAGTATCACCACCACAAGAACGATAATGATGATCTTCAGGCTCTTGATCGTGGCCTCATACTGCTCACACAGCTCCTTGTTGTGATCCGCCGTGTAAAAGATATCCGTTATCTTCCACTGGCTGCCTGCCGCATTGTCGAGCAGATACCAGTCCTCCCCCTGGAGCTGGGTGTCCCAGTCCTTTACGGTCTGTACCGGCTCCTCCGTCTGGGGCTGATCCTGCTGTTCCGGCTGTTCCGGCGTCTGGGGCTCCGTGACCGGAGTCACCTCTCCGGAAAGCTTCACATAATCGGACCGGATAAAACCGACCACCTCGGAGGTTCCCACCGTAAAGTTCACCCGATACCAGACATTGTTGTCCGTTCCCGTCGCCTGACCGTTCACCGTAAGCGCGGTTCCGTTCTGCGCGGTGGTCACGATGCCGCTGCTGGTGGAGGCATCCGCCCTCACCCGCACCGCCTGGCCGCCCGTCACGGTGGCGCTCACCGGATTGACCTCCGTCACCTCCACCGTCGGGTTATAGGTGGCCGCCGGCGTGGTAGTCGTCGTGGTTGTGGTCGTTGTGGTCGTCGTTCCGGCACCCGCTGTACCGGACAGAGTGGGAGGCGTGCCCCCGCTTGTGATCTCCACCAGATCCGCACGGATATACCCGAGGGAATCCGCGTTTACAAACACCTGATACCAGGTATAGCCGTCCGCACCCGAGGTCTGACCGTTGACGGTGAGCGTATCGTTCTGGACAACGCTTGCCACCACCGCACTGTCCGTGTCCGCGCTCTCCCGTATGTTGGCGCTCTGTGAAGTCACCTTCCCCTCGCTCTGGGCATGGCTGACCATGGAAAATCCATCCGCCGTGACCGCGATCACGAGCGCCGCCGTCAGGGACAGGATGCCCTTCAAAAACTTCCTTCTCCACTGTACTTCTCTCATTTTTTTCATAGGTTTCCTCATTTCCGCGCATCATTTGCGCATAAATCTTCTTTGGCCGTCCTCGCCGCCCTTTGACACACTGTAGCCCTTCAGTTCCTTCATGAGCTCCTCGCGCTGTGCCGCCTCCATCGCGCGGTGTATTCTGGTCTCGCAGCGGGGGCAGAACTCGCCGCTGCGGATAGGCTGTCCGCACGCTTCGCACTTCATCATCACCTTGGAGCCGTCCATCACCTCCAGCTTGGAATCCTTTAACATCTGCCGGATGGAGCGCTGGGAGATGCCGGTCGCCGCCTCCACCTCCGCAGCCGTCGCCCCTCTGTGGGATTCTATGTAAAGGCGTACCTTTCCGTAGTCGTCGTAGGCGATCGCGCCGCAATTCTCACAGTGATACTCGCCCACGCCCTTAAACACCATCACGCCTCCGCACTCCGTACAGACATGGGGAACATGATAGTGGTCCTCGATAAATATCCCGCCTAAATTTTTTCTCATACTATGCACCTCTAAGCTTCGTCAATGGCCCTTCCAATGTCATGACGCATATATTTGTTCTGAAAGGACACCCACTCCGCAGCCGCATACGCATTGGCCCTGGCCTCCCTTAACGTCTCCCCCTTTGCCGTGACACCCAGGACGCGTCCTCCGTTTGTCACGATACTCCCGTTCTCCAGCTTGGTGCCGGCATGAAAACAATAGTAGCCCTCCCTGTTCTCAAAGCGTTCCAACCCCTCAATCGGAAAGCCTTTCTCGTAGGACACCGGATAGCCGTCGCTGGCAAGCACCACGCACACGGCCGCATTGTCCTCAAACTCCAGCTCGACCTGATCCAGCGTACCGTCCACACAAGCCTCCATCACCTCCAGGATATCGTTCTTCATGCGGGGCAGTACCACCTGCGCTTCCGGATCGCCGAATCTGGCGTTGTATTCCAGCACCCGGGGCCCGTCCGGCGTAAGCATCAGCCCGAAGAAGATCACGCCCTTAAAGGGCCTTCCCTCCGCCGCCATAGCGTCCACCGTCGCCTGATAGATGTACTTCCTGCAGAAGTCATCCACCTCCTTCGTGTAGAAGGGGCTGGGGGAAAAGGTCCCCATTCCTCCGGTGTTCAGACCCTGGTCCCCGTCCTTTGCACGCTTGTGATCCTGGGCGGAGGTCATGATCCGGATGGTCTTTCCGTCCACAAAGGACAGTACGCTCACCTCGCGCCCCGTCATAAATTCCTCAATCACGATCCGGTTGCCGGCGGAGCCGAACTTTTTGTCCTCCATAATGGTTTTGACGCCCTCGAAAGCCTCCTCCCTGGTGTTGCAGATCAGCACGCCCTTTCCCAGCGCCAGGCCGTCGGCCTTCAGCACAATGGGATAGCTATCCTTCTCCTCCAAATACCGGATTGCCTCCTTTGCATCGTCAAACCTCTCATATGCGGCGGTGGGAATGTGATACTTTTTCATCAGATCCTTTGAAAATGCCTTGCTTCCCTCCAGGATCGCCGCGTTCTTCCTGGGGCCGAAGGTGCGGATGCCCGCCGCCTCCATCTCGTCCACCAGTCCGCCTACCAGGGGGTCGTCCATCCCCACTATCGTGAAATCGATCGCCTTTTCCCTGGCAAAGGCCACCAGCTTGTCAAACTCCATCGCTCCGATGGGCACGCACTCCGCCACCTGGCCTATTCCCGCGTTGCCCGGAGCGCAATAGATCTTCTCCACCCTGGGGCTCTTCGCCACGCTGACCGCGATCGCATGCTCCCGTCCGCCGCCGCCTACAATCAATACTCTCATTGACCGCTCACCTCGCTTTAGTCTCGTTGCGTTGTTCTCACACATCTGCCGCCCTCCAGCCGCACGCGGCCGTTGGCGATATCGTCGATCGCCTGCGGCAGGAGGATCCACTCCGCCTGCTCCATCACACGGCGCTGCAGGATCTCAGGGGTGTCCCCTTCCTCCACATACACCGCCTTCTGAGAGAGGATCGGCCCCTCGTCCATTCCCTCCGTCACAAAGTGCACCGTCGCGCCCGTCACCTTGACGCCGCGCTCCAGCACTCTCTCATGCACCTTCAGGCCGTAATAGCCCACGCCGCAGAAGGAGGGGATCAGCGACGGATGGATGTTGATGATGCGTCCCTCATATTTCTGTACCATCTGTTTGGGGACCGCCACCAAAAAACCGGCCAGCACGATCAGATCCGGCCGGAAACCGTCCACCTTCTCCAAAAAAGCCCTGTAAAAGGCATCTCTGTCCTCATAGTCCTTGGGCGATACGCTGACCGCGGGAATTTCCGCCGCCCGGGCCCTCTCCAGGCTCTTCACCGTTTTGTTGTTGGAGATCACGCCCACCAGCTCGGCGTTCGTAATGCGCCCCGCCGAAACCGCATCTATGATCGCCTGCAGATTGGTGCCCCCGCCGGACACCAAAACCACTACTCTCAGCATATCGTCACACCCTTTTCTCCGGCCTCACAGCTCCCCACCAGGAAAGGCTCCTCCCCGGCGGCTCTGACGGCATCCAGGGTCCTCTGTACGTCCGAGGGATCCACCGCCAGCACCATGCCCAGCCCCATATTGTAGGTGTTGTACATCATCTTTTCCTCGATGCCGCCGGTCCTCTGCAGAAGCCCGAAAATGGCGGGCACCTGGTAGCTGTCCTTCCGCACTGCCGCGCGGATATGGTCGGGCAGCATACGGGGAATATTCTCATAGAAGCCGCCGCCCGTGATGTGGCTGCAGCCCTTCACCCGAACGCCCGCATCCCTGACGGACCGAAGCGCCTTCACATAGATCCTGGTGGGCGCAAGAAGCGCCTCTCCCAGCGTAGTCCCCAGCTCGTCATAGTAGGTATCCAGGCTCTCCCTGGTCATCGCAAACACCTTGCGGATCAGGGAAAAACCGTTGGAGTGCACGCCGGACGACGCAATGCCGATGAGAGCGTCCCCGGGCGCAATGTCGGCGCCTGTGATCAGATCCTTCTCGTCCACCACACCTACCGCAAAGCCCGCCAGATCATATTCCTCCTCCGGCATCAGCCCCGGATGTTCCGCGGTCTCTCCGCCGATCAGAGCCGCTCCCGCCTGCCTGCAGCCTTCCGCCACGCCCTTTACGATGGCGGCGATCTTCTCCGGATAGTTCTTTCCGCACGCTATGTAATCCAGGAAAAACAACGGCTCCCCGCCGGCGCAGGCCACGTCGTTCACGCACATCGCCACACAGTCGATCCCGATGGTGTCGTGCTTATCCAAAAGAAACGCCAGCTTCAGTTTGGTTCCCACGCCGTCCGTTCCGGACAGAAGGACAGGCTTCTCCATCTTTTTCAGGGCATCCATGGAAAAGGCCCCCGAAAAACCGCCGATCCCGCCCAGGACCTCCGGACGCATCGTCTCCTTCACGTATTTTTTCATCAGTTCCACGGAGCGGTATCCCGCCTCGATATCCACACCCGCGTTCTTATAATCCATCGCCATTTCCGTTCTCCTCGCCGTCCGCTCTCATTGTTTCCGATCCTATTTCTTCTGGCCCTCCAGATACGCCTTGTAGCCGATCTTTTGCAGTCTGGCATCCTTGGCCACGACCTGGTCCTTCAGCCCTTCGCTGTATTTCTTCAGCCGCTCAAGAAGCTGCGGGTCAGAGGTCGCCAGAATCTTGGCGGCCAGAAGCCCCGCGTTGGCGCCTCCGCCGATCGCCACGGTAGCCACCGGAATCCCGGAGGGCATCTGCACAATAGAGTACAGGGAATCTCTTCCCCCCAGGGAGGTGGTGTGCATGGGAACGCCGATGACAGGCATGGGAAAAATCGCCGCGCACATGCCGGGCAGATGCGCCGCCATCCCCGCTCCCGCAATGATCACCTTAAATCCTTTCTCCTCCGCGCTCTTCGCGTACTGAAAAAACACATCCGGCTCCCTGTGGGCGCTGATGATCGTCATCTCATAGGGGATCCCCAGCTCCTCCAGAATATCCGCCGCCTTCGCCATGACGGGCATGTCCGAATCACTGCCCATCACAATACCTACCTTCGCTGCCGCCATCCTGTCCTCCTTTTGTATCTATTCTCCTGCACAATATATTGTAGTTTCAGAAGATAGAATACCACTATCTATACCCTAGTTTACCAAAATAATGAGTTCGTTACAATATTTATCTTGGAATTTTCTTGAATTTTTTATAAAATCCTACGCTTCCTCCATGGGGACATTCAGCTCCTCCGTGCCGGACAGCACAAAACGTCCGTTCCGTATCACCGGAATCACCGTTTTGTCCGGCCTCACCACATTCAGCTCCCCCAGCTCGTCGTACGGAAGGGTAATGTCCGTGTGGCAGTTAAAGTAAGCCTTCGAGGGATCCTCAAAGCGCAGAAGGGAAACTTCGTTGTCCCTCGCCACAATCTCCTTGCCGTCCGGATTGTACACCCGCACCTCCTCCGCGTGGGAGTAACAGGTGTCCCCCACCGCAAAATGCGGCCCCATCTTCTCCGCGATCAAAATGGGCAGCTTGTCCTCCACCTCATATTTCCTCGCCGCCACATAGGCCGTGGTGTTGGTTCCGATCGCAAACTCCCCCATGGGGAGCGTATCGTGGCGAAACAGAATGTTCTCATAGATATAGGAGCGGTTGTCCTCCTCCTTCTCAAAGTTTCCGCAGGTATAATCGATCACCCTTCCGTCCGCAAAGGTAAGCTCCAGATCCCGGTACTCCAGCCCGTTCAAGTACACGCGGCTCACGTGGAGCACGCCCTCGGTTCCGGTCAGCCTCGGGGAGGTAAACACCTCGCCGACGGGAATATTCACGTCGGCCACACAGTTTTCAAAGATCGTCTCCCTCTTCCGGTCCCGCGGCTGAAGCAGATTTACCTTCAGCCTGGTACGGTTTTGGCCCCGCCCTATGATCTCGCAGTACTGCGCCGTGTCGAGGGTGTCGATCAGCGTCTGCTGTATCCTTTGATAAAGCCGGTAGTCCAGCGTGTTGATGCGGATGATCTCCTCAAAGAAAGCCCGGTAGCGCCTGCCGTCCCCCGCAAAGATCTCCGGAACGGGAAAGGCAATGATCGTAAAGCTGCGCTCCTCCTCCGGGATATAGTCCCGCTGCAGCTCGCCCGCCTTGCCGCGGTATTCCACCCACAGGCGGTTCTGCTCTCCAGACATGGACGGGCTCTGGGGTTTGTTCACCGGCGAAAATCCCTTCTCCCCAAAGGTCTCCACCACAGCCGGTCCGGCATAGCCTCCCGCCTGCGCCCTGTATTTTTCAAAGGCCGTCCTGGTCACCTCCAGCTTGCGCTTCCCATAGTTTCTGTCCAGAAAGAGGGCCTTGTCGTCCCTGTGGTCAAATTCGTACTGCCGGTTGGGCGTCCCGCCATAATAACCGTTTTTCAAGAGGGAGGGATCGTACAGGATGCTCGCCGCGGCCCGGTGCGCCGTGGGCTTCAGCCCCATCCTGTCAAAATTTTCCACGGCCCGGCGCATCATCCGCTCAAACCCCAGCCGATAGCGAAGCTCCACCGTCCGCTTGCGGGACAGATCCTTATTCGTCACCTCAAATCCAATGCGATACCCTTCCGTGTACGTGTCCGCCATAAGACGGACGGTTTCCTGCGGAAGCTCTGCCAGAAAGCGCGCCACGGCAAGCTCATTCTCCCCCACATACTCCCCGTAGCGATAGAGATAGCGCGGATCGGACAGATCGCTTTCCGTCAGGATCGAGACGGCAAAGCAGTCCCGCGAATCCACCAGCTCCCGTATGCGCCTCTCGGTCGCCACATCCGCGTAATCGTGCACAAACCAGTAGAGGATCTGGCGGACCTCCTCCCCGTCGGGAAGCCGGCGCTCCTCCGTCCACCGATAGACGAAGGCGGCGTGCACCTCCAAAAACAGCTCCCCCCGAATGACCAGCTCGCACAGCCGCCCCTCGTGGGCAAATCCGATCAGGCTCCGAAGCTCCGCGCAGAGAAAGGAGAGAAGAGCCCCCAGCTCCTCCCCCAGCCGCTCCACGGCATATGCGGGGTTGGCGTAGCTTCTTTCATAGTTTTCGGGCAGTATATCCGCATACAGCGCCCGATTGCGCTCCTGCAGCTCCTCCAGGGACGCCTTTTGCATCCCGCCGTCCTCCACAAAACGGTAGGTCCGATCCGTCAGCAGCCAAAAATCAGCCATTTTCGCAAAATAGTCCTGAAACTCCGGCACGCCGAAGGGTTCCTCCAAGATTTGACTGATTCGGTCAAAGCAGAGTTTCCACCGCTCCTCCCAAAGCCCTTCCCTTATCAAAACACCCGGCTCTTCCGCCAGGTCCTCCCTTTTCTTGTCTTTCATAGCACGTCTCTCCTGTCTGTTTTGCCTGTCCTGCCTGTCCTATCTTTCCTGCCTGTTCTGCCTCTCCTGCTTGTTCTGTCTCTCCTGCCTGTTCTGTCTCTCCTGCCTGTCCTGTCTCTCCTGCCTGCCCTGCCTGTCCTGTCTGCCCTGCCTGTCCTGTCTGTCCTGTTGGTCTTTTTCCGGCTTCTGCGGCTTCTATTTCTTCGGCCAGGGGCTCGCCAGCCTATCTCTCCCGTCTGGGGTTCGCGGCCTATCCCTTTTCGATTCGTCCTCCCGATATCTTTTTCCTTATATTTCGTTTAGATATAGGTGGCCAGATAGATGATCAGTGCCAGCACTCCCAGCGCGATCAGGTTGAGGAGAATACCCAGACACGGAAACAGCCGGTAAATCTCCTTGTCCCTCGCCGTGACGATGCCAAGCCCCAGCCCGACCAGGGAGAAGAGCACCGCAAGGACTCCCGTCACACCGTAACCGGCGGGAATATCTCCGTTTTTTCGATAGCTCAGATAGATCACCACCGCCAGGGATACATTGCTCAGTATTCCCAAAATCGTGGCCATTACCGCCCGATTGGAATGTCTTTTGTTGGTATAGATGTATTTTTTTCTCATACCCTCATTCCTCCCGCAAAAGCAGTTAAAAAGGCACTCCCAGCGGGAAATGCCCTTTTTCATCACCGTTCGTCAAAATAAGATCTTGGTCTTGCCGGCCAACAGCCTCGCCCCTCCGATAATCAGCAGCACTCCCGTAGCCAGCCCCACCGTCAGCGCGATCACCCCCAGCGCGATATTCATTGCGCCGGTTCCTCTCATGGTCCTGTACACTTTTTCTTCCATATGGATCTCCTCCAGCCTTTCCGTCAGATTATTCTATGACAATGGCTACTGTGCACCGTAGATCTCGTAATACCGGTCAATAGCCTCCTTCAGCGCATCGTCGATGTACACCTTCCCCTTATAGGGCCTGTTGTAGAGATGCTCTGTCACCTCCTGCATGGTCACAATCGCATGTGCGTCAAAGCCATACTTTTCCTTGATCTCCTGCAGCGCGCTGCCCTTTCCCATAAGCCCTTTTTCCATACGGTTCAGGGAGACCATCAGGCCCTTGACCTCCACCTTGGCCTGGGCGGTCAGGATAGGGAAGGTCTCCTCGATGGACTTGCCGGAGGTGGTCACATCCTCGATAATAATCACGCGGTCGCCGTCCTTCAGACTGCTTCCCAGCAGGATCCCCACGTCTCCGTGATCCTTGACCTCCTTGCGGTTGGAGCAGTAGCGCACCTCCCTGCCGTAAAGCTCGCTGTAAGCGATGGTGGCCGCCACGCTCAGCGGAATCCCCTTGTACGCCGGCCCAAACAGCACATCAAAGTCGTCCCCATAATTTTCATGGATCGCCCTGGCGTAATACTCACCGAGCTTTTTTAACTGCGCGCCCGTCACATAGGCGCCCGCGTTCATAAAAAACGGGGATTTGCGCCCGCTCTTAAGGGTAAACTCGCCAAACTTCAGGACATTGCTGTCCACCATAAACTCGATAAATTCCTGCTTGTACTGTTCCATTCTGTCCTAAAACCTCCGGTTTTCAAGGCTTTTTACTTGTTTCTTTCTATCCTCTCCATATTACCATAAATCTTTAAAACATTCAATGAAATTTCCTTTCTCCTACACTCTCCTGTTGAAGACGGATTCCTGAGGGGCCTCCTGCATGTTGAAATAGGACTGCTTGTCGTTGTGCGGAAACATCATTTCCATGTAAAGGTTTCCCATCAGGCTCTTCACATTCTCCACGCTGACATCCTGGACCATCAGGTCATTTAACTCCAGCTTCTTTAAATTGGAAAGGAAATTCTGCACCCTCTCCCGCTCCGACAGCGCGGGCTCCGCGGACGCAGGATCCGAAGGGCTCTCCAAAGCCTCCTCCTTCGGCTCCTGGGACGACTGCATCAGCTTTCCGGTCTGGGGCACATTGTACACCAGGTTGTGGCAGGTCTTGGCAAAGCACTCCGGATCCCACTTTGCCAAAAAAGCCATATCGTCCACCGTCAGGGCGCGCTTGTTGTGTATTTTAATGTAAATGTTGACAAGGCGTACATTTTTTTCCATAGGGCAATACCCCCTGCACCTTTTATTTTGCCGCCAAAGCCTGCGCAATATCCTCCTTCATGGCAAGGACCGCCGCTCTGGACGCGTCCGCGTAATTTTCGGCACCGTACTTTGCATACTGCTCCTGCTGGTATGCCGCAATGATCCCCCGGGAGGAGTTGATGATGGCCCCCAGCCCGTCCTCGTTAAAGAAAGGAACCAGATCGGATCCCTTGCCTCCCTGGGCGCCGTACCCCGGCACCAGGATAAATGCCTTGGGCATCACCTTGCGCATGATCCGGCCTTGCTCGGGATAGGTGGCTCCCACCACCGCGCCCACATAGCTGTAGGAACCGCTGCCCATGCACTCCTCTCCCCAGGCGGCCACCTGCTCTCCCACCAGCTGATAGAGGGGTTTTCCGTCCACCAGTCTGTCCTGAAATTCACCGCTGCTGGGATTGGAGGTCTTCACCAGCACGAAGATCCCCTTCTTCTCCTCCTTACACACCTTCAGAAAGGGCTTCACGCCGTCGGATCCCAGATAAGGGTTTACCGTGGCAAAATCCTCGTCAAACGCACGGTACGCCTGGCTGCCCACCTGCACCCTTCCCAGGTGCGCCACCGCATATGCCTCCGACGTGGAGCCGATATCGCCGCGCTTCACGTCGCCGATGACCACCAGCCCCTTCTCCTTACAGTAATTCACGGTTTTCCGAAAAGCTTCCACCCCCGGCACGCCGAACTGTTCATACATAGCGACCTGGGGCTTTACCGCGGGAACCAGATCGCAGATCGCGTCCACGATCCCCTTGTTGAACTGCCACACGGCCTCCGCGGCTCCCTCCAGGGTCTCGCCGCACTCCTGAAAGGCCCTTTTCTTTATCTGCTCCGGCACAAACTTCATCATGGGATCCAGCCCCACGACAATGGGTGCGCCTGTCTTTTGAATTTTGGAAATCAGCTTATCAATCATCTCTTACTCCATTCCGCCGCCTCTCTGCGGCATATGCCCGTCATCTGGTTGCCAGAAATCCCTGCTCTCTGACCGCCGCCTCATCGTCCGGATAATTTTTCAGATAATTGTCCAGCAGGACGGAGGCCTTCTGATATTCCCCCATGTACTCGTAGGCGACGATCTCATTGAAGGACAAGGTCTGCATGATCCCGTTGTTCTCCAGCTGCATACCGGCCTGAAACGCCTCCAGCGCCTTCTGGTAATCCTGCCTGGCCAGCTCACACAGCCCTAGCTGGTTGTAGATCTCCGCGTCCGGCTTCCCCTGGGCAAGATAACTGTTGTACACGTTCGCCGCGTAATTGTAGTCCCCCATCGCCTCATAGGCCTTTCCCAGAAACAGATAGCTCTCGGCGTTTCCGTTCTCCCGCGCCTGTTCCAGGGCGGCGGCCGCCTCCTGATAATTCCCCAAATGATAGAAGATCCGTCCCTGATCGTAGGCTGTGATCTGCTTGTCGGAGACGTCCAGAGCGCCCTGCAGGTACTCTCTGCCCGCCTCGGTATATCCGTAGTACTCCATCACCTGGCAGACATCGATCAGCCGGTCATAATTGTCCGGCTCCATGGACAGCACCCTGGCAAAATCGTCCTGGGCCGCCTCGTACTCATTCTGGGAAAGCCGCACGGCCCCTCGAAGGAAATACGCGTCCGGCTCCCCGCTCTTTAACGCCAATATGGCGTCGTAGGTGCGCTCGGCCTCCGAATACTGGCCGTTCTTCTGGTAGGCCGCGGCCAGGTAATAATTCAGGTCGTAATCCACCCTCTGTACGAAACCGCTGCTGCCGGCCAGAGCTTCCTGAAAACAGGCGATCGCCTGCTCATAGTCGGTCAGCCCCATGTAGGCGATGCCCTGTCCTCTTGCGATCAGCCTCGGATCCTCACCCAGATTCCGCGCCTCCTCAAAGCTTGCCAGAGCCCCCTCGTAGTCCAGGCTTTCGATGCGCTCCATTCCCTCTTTTGTTTTCTCGCTGCTTCTTTCGCAGCCCGCCAGAGCGCCCGCCGCCAGACAGACTGCCGCGCAAAGCGCCGCCCTTTTCCAAAACAACCTCATGGTCTCCCCTGCTCTTCCTGTCCGTTACTCCGCGTCCAGCTGCGAGGTGCAGTGCGGACATCTGGTGGCGTCGACGGCGATCTCACTCTTACAGTACGGACATTTCCTGGTCGTGGGCGCCGCCGGCTCCTCCTTGTGGGAAAATTTTTCGCTCACCGTGTTGATCACCTTGATCAGGCAGAAGATCACAAACGCGGTGATCAGAAAATTGATAACCGCCGTGATGAAATTTCCGTAGGCCAGCACAGGCGCCGCCTCCCCGCTTCCCAGCTTTACCTTCAGGCTGCTGAAGTCCGTGCCGCCGAAGATCCCCAAAATCGGGGTCAGTATATCCTGATTGAGCGAGGTCACGATCGAGGTGAAGGCGCCGCCGACGATCACGCCGACCGCCATATCGATCACGTTCCCTCTCATGATAAATTTTTTGAACTCGTTTAGGAATCCCTTTCCTTTGTTCATCGCTTTGCTCCTCCGTGGTAAAATATTCCTCTGTAATTTCTTTCCTATAATATAGTAACACAAGAAGGGAACAAGCTCAATAAACTTTTTCGCGGGAGATAAGGTTTCGGTTTGCATGTTTGGCATCTTTCGTATATACTATGGGTACAGGCATCTGCGAAACCAACTTTTCCCGAAACATTTATGGGTTTTCTCCAAAAGAAGTTTCGCAATTACTTAATACTAAGGGTATCACCAGAGTCCGGCGGAGGATCACAGGATATGCGGAAAATCAACGATGATATCAAACGCGGCAGCTTTCAACAGATGTATCTTCTCTACGGGGAGGAGCGCTATCTGAAAAGACAGTACACCGACAAGCTGAAAAACGCCCTGTGCGGCGGGGGCGACGACATGAACACGCATTTTTACGAGGGAAAGGATCTCCCCGTGGGCGAGATCATTGATCTGGCGGAAACGCTCCCTTTTCTGGCAGAGCGCCGGGTCATCTTGATAAGCGACAGCGGACTCTTTAAATCCGGCGGGGAAAAGATGGCGGAATATCTGTCCGCCCCCAATGCGACCACCTATTTTGTCTTTACGGAGAGCGAGGTGGACAAGCGCTGCCGGCTGTACAAAACCGTGAAGTCCAAGGGATATGCCGTAGAGTTTTCGACGCAGGACGAAGCTACGCTGAAACGATGGATCGCCGGCCTTTTGAGCAGGGAGGGCAAACGGATTTCCGAGAATACGCTGCAGCTTTTTCTCCTAAAGACCGGTACGGATATGGAAAACATTCAGATGGAGCTGGAAAAGCTGATCTGCTACTGTCTGGACAGGGATACGGTGACCTCCGAGGACGTGGAAGCGGTCTGCACGAATCGGACCGCCAACCGCATCTTTGACATGGTGAACGCCATCGCCGACAGGCAGTCAAAGAAAGCCCTGAACCTGTATTACGACCTGATCGCTCTGCGGGAGCCTCCCATGCGCATTTTGTTTCTCATTGCCAGGCAGTGCAACATGCTTCTCCAGGCAAAGACCATGCGTCAGAAGGGCTTTGACAATAAGGCGATCGGCGCGCAGCTCGGCGTCCCCCCCTTTATCGCCGGAAAATATGTAACACAGGCGGACCGGTTCCGCTCCTCAGACCTGAGGCGGGCCGTCCAACAGTGCGTGGACACGGAGGAGGCGGTAAAGACCGGACGGATGAACGACCTGATGAGCGTGGAGATGCTGATCCTGTCCGTGCTGTAGGGATAACGGCGTCATCCCTCAAGAAGCTCCGGACGGGCTTCCCGAAGCGGCCGAAGCGCCCTGTCAATGAGATCCGCCCATTCCTTCCCTTCGTCCCGAACAGAGGAGAGGGCCCTCGCCAGGCGGGGGATATCCGCCACCGCAGGCCTCGCCAAAAGCAGTTCGCCTATTTCCGGAGCCACGTCCGGCCGATCCGCCGTGATCGCCTCCAAAAGTCCCGCCAGGTCCTCCGCAACCGTTTCCAGAATCAGCTCTTCCAGCTGGGCCGCGGAATGAAATGTGGCAAAATGATCCGGCCCGTTCTCGTCCTCCATGACGTAGAAAAAGACGTCCTCCCCCCTGACGGCCTCCGCCACCCCTGCGTTTCTCGTGTCAAAATATGCCTTGTACTTGTCCATAACGGCCAGAATATCCTCTCTATCCATGCTCCTCACATCCCCTTCTTTTCGTTTTTTACATTATAGCATACATTCGGTCGTTATGTCGACAATATTTTTGCCCAAAAAAAGAAGTACTGCAAAAGCTTCCCTCCGCAATACTTCTCATTCTTCCGGATCGTCGTGTATCACTTCCATAATATCCTGGATCTCACAGTCCAGAATGTTGCACAGACGGTCCAAGATGGGCGTCTTTACGACCATGTTGTGCCGCAGCCTGTGAAGCTGCGCGTAGTCAATGCCGTATTCCTTGGTCAGTCGGTACTGGCTTATGTTCTTTTCCTTTAGAGTAACCCACAATCTGTCAAACGATATCATTTCTTTTTCCTCTTTCTTGTATTTTATCCTGCAAACTGCTATAATATATAGTGCGTGTAAACACTATATTTGCATGATATCGTTGGAAAGAAAGGACGACTATGAAAAAAAACTTAAAACAAGCAGTCTTTTCCCTGCTCGAGCTGCGGGAACGCCTGTTGACACTGAGGAGACTGCGGAATATGGATCAGAATTATCCGCTGAATTTCGAGAACTCTGGCACGCACCCCCCTTCCTTTTACTATCTCCATTCCAAGGAAGAGGTGCGGCGCGCCACGATAGAAGACCAAAAGCGGGTACAGGAAATGGCGGACCGACTTAAGGAGCTGGTAGAGCAATACCGAAAAGACAGCTAGACCGGCGCCTTCACCGGTAGGTGTACACCCTTGCCCCGTCTCCCGCAAACGTTACGGTGACCGCCCCTTGCTCTGCCGTCCCAAAGACGGCCGCCCGGGCGGCTTTTAGTCTGCCTGTGAGCTCCTGGTGAGGGTGTCCGTATCGGTTGTCCCTCCCGCTGGAGATCACCGCGATACGGGGCGCTATCTGTTCTAACAGCTCCCGGGGCGTGGAGCCGCGGGAGCCGTGGTGCGCCACCTTGAGCACGGTGACGTCCTCCACCTCTCTCCTCTTCAGCTCCTCCAGCAGACATCTCTCCCCCTCTCCCTGCACGTCTCCGGTCAACAATAAAGAACCGCTTGGAAAGGTCACATAGAAGCACTCACTTGCCGCGTTGGAATCCCGCGCCCACAGGGCGGCATCCTCCGGATCGGCGGAGGGATGCAGACACCGGAAGCAGACCTCTCTGCACTGCCAAAAGTCACCCTCCCGCACATAGGAGACCGGTATGGGATGCTCCCCCGCGCCCGCCGCCTCCAGCAGCTCCCCAAAGGGGCCGTCCCCCTCGGCGTCCTCCGTCTGCCACTCCACCGCCGGCAGGACCAGCCGGTCAACGGAGATCCCCCAGTCCTGCCGGTTTTGTATCAGCTCCACGATCCCGTTCACGTGATCCGCGTCCGGATGGGACACAAAGACGGCGTCCACATGGGACAGGCCGTAATATTTCAAATACGGCTTCAGCACATACCTGCCCACCTGGCTGCGGCTGCTGCTGCCTCCGTCAAAGAGATAGACCGCTCCGGAGGACGTCCGCAGGCAGATGCCGTCCCCCTGTCCCACATCCAGAAACGTCACGGAGTTTCCCGCGGGCGGCCGTATCGCCATAATACTGACCAATATAGTCAATCCCGCCGCCCATCCCAGGAGACGCAACAGCCTTCGTCCCCGATGCGCATCGGCGTCTTTCTTTTGGTTCTTTTTCCTCCCCTCCTTCGGGCGCGATCCAAGCCACACCACGCCCGAAAGCAGCGCATAGTAGAGCGCAATCTGCCACACCGTGGGCTTTCCCGGATTCCAGGTGTGAAAGGGGAGACGGTCAAACATACCGCACAGTCTCTCATATCCCGCCAATATCGCCCAGGCCGCCGTCCCCACGGCTCCCGCGCCCGGCACCAGCATAGCCGCCGCTCCCGCAAGCATCAAAACGCTCATAAACGGCAGCACCAGCAGATTTAAAAGCACGGAATAGACCGGGACCTCATAGAATATCCACAGCTGCAGGGGCATCGTCGTAAGCGTCACGGACCCTCCGGCGGCCAGGGACCGCATCAGCCCTTCTCCGCCCCGGCGCATCTGCTTTAGGGCAAACCGCTTCCACGGGTTCCCCTCAAACCTTTGCGCGGAAGGGATCCGCCCCTTCTCCCACAGCGCCCAGACGGCGGGGGAGACCACGCCCGCACCCAGGACCGACCCGTAGGATAACCAGAAGCCGCTGTGGAAGAGGTAACCCACATTTCCCAGAAGCATAACGGCTCCCACTGCCCCAAGAGCCGTCAACAGATCGTAGGTCCTCCCCGTCAGCTCCGCCAGCATCCGAAGCAGATACATCCCCACGGCCCGACACACGGAAACACTCATTCCGGTCATCAGTCCATACAGGATCAGCGTTCCCCCGCCGCAGACCGCCGCCAGCCAGACGGGGGCTCCCAGCCTGCGCAGCAGCCTGTGGATGCCGACTCCGATGACCGTGATGTGCAGTCCCGATATGCTCAAAATATGGACGATGCCGTTTCGCTGATAGAGCTCTCTGATCTCTCGGTCCAGCCCCGCCCTCTCTCCCAGCAGGATGGTCGCCATCACGGAGGCCTCCTTTTGGGGGAAAATGGCGTACAGGCGCCTTTCCCAGTGCTTCCGCAGGCGGTAGAGCGTCTCCCGCAGGCCGGAATATTCTAAGGTGCGGGACTGTATCCTTGCGTCCGTCAGCCTGCAGCCGATCCCCAGAGAGTGATAGTAGCGCTTCTGATCAAACTCCCCTGGGTTTCCGGCCTCCGAAAAGGGCCGATAGACGCCCTCCACGGTCACCACGCTTCCCAAAAGCGGTTCCTGCCCCCGCTCCCATTCCTGTTGTTCCACTATGCAGTTATCCGTTACCTGGAAACTCTGCCGAGGATCCTCGGCCAGACAGATTACAATAGAATTTAAGTAGAAATAATCGGTGTCCTTTTGGTATACCCGCCCTGTGACGGTCACTTCCCCCCGTTTTGGCAGATCGAGCTCTGCGATCGAGCCGCGCCCCTCCCCGAAGGGTGTGCCCCGCGCAAGGCCGATGGCCTCGCGCAGGGCCAGCACCGCTATCAGACACAGGCACACCGTCAACAATGGTCTTCTCATCCGGTATCCCTTTCCTGATT
>CANRLX010000036.1 GCA_947631615.1 uncultured Acetatifactor sp. | reverse complement strand
CAAGAACGACAAAAGCGCCACATTACACGGCGCTAATGTTTTTGATAATTTAAGACATTTTCAAAAATGCTTGACAGAATAAATTTCCCTCAGTTTATTTCCAGTTTATTTCCAGCTTGTTTCTATCTTATTTTCTATCTTATTTTCTATCTTATTTTCTATCTTATTTTCTATCTTATTTCCAGCTTATTTCCAATTTATTTCCAATTTATTTCCATCTTATTCCCGGCTTATTTCCATCTTATTTCCGGCTTACAGCGTACCTATCTTACCTATCTGGTTTCGCCGCGGATCCGCTCCTTCAGCACGTTGATTTCGTGTTCGTAAACCGGTTTCTCAAACAGGAACCGGCGGGTTTTTCCTCGCACATCGGTAAACTCAAAAAAGAAAAAATAGGCTGCCCCGACGGCCGCCCCATGCCGGTGGTTCCGACGCACCTTTTCGATCTCCCGACAGGACACGATGTCGCGGTAGGCGTAATACTTCCCGTTGAACGGATTCGTCTGACAATAAAATCCGTCCTTCTCGATCAGAACCCGAAAGGAGCGGTAATTCACTAGCAAAAACAAGCAGAGCAAAACCCCCATCAGACCGCTCGGAACCAGCATCCATATTCGGGCGGCCCCGTCAAATCCGGCCTCCCTGAGGACAACGCCGTCCAACAGGATCATAAGCGCCGCGATGAACAATCCGCCGGCGACTCTCACCCTTCCCAGATACTTTCCGTCGATCCGATAGCTCATCTGGTAGCTCATCCGACAACTCTCCTCCTCGGCCAGCTGTCCTGCGCGGGACGCGTCCGCCTGCCGGATCAGGTAATCCACCGCCTCCTCATCCGTGCCGTAGAACAAGAACCGGATCACGGAGCCGTTTTTCAGGGAAAGATTGCAATAGTCCTGTTCTATGCCGTTTTGATCTCTGCCGGAGCTGGTCCACGCCCGTTTTACCTCGGCATAGGAATAGTATCTCCCGTTTCCGATCTGCGTCTGGTAATAAAACCCCTCGGCGCCGATCAGCACCTTATAGACCAAGAACCGATAGACGACCAGAGGGAACACGGCGAACGTAAACCCAAACATCAGTGCCAGAAAGGGAAACGCCTCGTTCTCCGTCTTGTACAGCCAGACGGCAAGTCCTCCGAACACGGCGGCCAGACAGAGCGCCGCGATCATCGGCCCCTTACCGGTTCCGATCTTATATTGGTACTGGTATTGCGCTGGTTTCAAAAAACTCCTCCTACCCAAAGCCGTTTCCAATAGCATATGGAACTTTTCATTATGCTCCCTCCATCCTGCATCCCCAAACCCGATCCTCTCTAAAAGTACTCCTCCAGAAAATGATGCCGCACGCCGTCCTTCTTATAGGCGATGATGGTATTCAGGTTCACATTCTCCACGCTCTTAAAGATATTGCCCTCCACGTAGGGGTTGGTCTCCTTCAGCTTCGCGATCAGGCGCTTCACCTCCATGCGCTTGGAATCGCTCGTGCCGTCCGTCCGGCAGGAGGTGCAGTTGTCCGTAAAGCGGCACGCGCACTGGAGAAAATGCAGTCCGTTGTAGTCCCGCCAATGCTTGATATCCTCCTCTCGGATCAGGTACATGGGGCGGATGAGCTCCATCCCCTCAAAGTGGGTGCTGTGCAGCTTGGGCATCATGGTCTGTGTCTGTCCGGCGTAGAGCATCCCCATGAGGATCGTCTCGATCACATCGTCGTAATGGTGCCCCAGCGCGATCTTGTTGCAGCCCAGCGCCTTCGCATGACTGTAGAGATATCCCCTGCGCATCCTGGCGCAGAGGTAACAGGGAGATTTCTCGACCTCGTACACCGCGTTGAAGATATCGGATTCAAAGACGGTGATGGGGATATCGAGCATTTTGGCATTGTTTTCTATCACGGTGCGGTTTGCGGAGCTGTAGCCGGGATCCATCACCAGAAAGACCAGCTCGAAGGGAAATTTGTTGTGGCGCTTCAGCTCCTGGAAGAGCTTCGCCATCAGCATGGAATCCTTCCCGCCGGAGATGCACACGGCGATCCGGTCGTTCTCCCGCACCAGGTCGTACTCGTTGATGGCCTTTGCAAACTTCGTAAAGAGCGGCTTGTGAAACTTTTTGCGAATACTCTTCTCGACCTCATCCGCCTTCCGGTTTCCGCCTTCCCGCTCCCCGTCCTCCAGGCTCTTTAAAAGCCAGCCGGTGTAGCCGCCCGCAAGACTGTAGGCTGGGATCCCCTTTTCTCGAAGCGATCGGGCGCACTCTAAGCTAAACTCCCCTCTGGCACAATAAAGGATGAGTTTCTTTCCCTTCGGAAGCTCACTCATCCTCTGTTCCAGCTCTCTTAAGGGGATCGAAACGGAACCGGGGATCCTTCCGTAGGAAGCCGAACCGCCGTCCCGCACATCCACCAGCACGCACTCCTCTCCGGAGAGCCCTTGATATTCTTCAAACGTGATTTCCAGCTTTAAATTTTCCTGAAACTTTAAACTTTCCTGAGACATGTCCGGTCACTCCTTCGCGGCCACCTCGGCCATCGCGCGCCCCACGACGCGGATCAGCCCCCTGTCGGTAGTCCCCAGCTTGGGCGCACGGTTGAAAAAGTCAAAAGACACCACGGAGACGACCCTGTCGTCCCTCACCGCCTCGCACTGGATATACTGCAGGGTCTTCTGTCTGTCGTACAGCTTCAGCGCCTGCGGCGCCTTATTTTCCAAAACCACGTACTTGCTCATCTCAAAGAAACCCTGTTCGTCAAAAAATTCCTGATACACGGGATCTCTGACAAACGCGCAGTCCGGTATAGGATTGACATACTTTCCGGAAAAGTAGGTCCGCGCCAGGTCGTTACCGGTGTACACGGCGATCCCGTCAATGTCAAAATACGCCTGCATCTGCTCCATCACAGAAGCCAGCGCGCCGGTGCCCTCTCGGTAAAGTAACAGCACCAGATCCGACACGATCTCATTCTTCTTTTCATCGCTGGCGATCGCCTTGAAGCCGGGATTGTCCTGCCTGGAATCCTCGTGCACAAAGGCGCCGTGTTTCTTTACATCGTATATGATATACCGGTTCTTTCCCTTTGCCTTCGCGATATACACGCTCTTGTCCGCTATACGGAACAAATCTTCATAGGTGCGGCCGTCCTCGGGATATTTGGACACACCGATGGAGGTGGTCACATTGAGCCCCTCCACATCCCGAAAGGCCCAGGCCACATTTTTGCCGATCGTGGTGAGGATCCTGCGCAGAGTGTTCTCGGAGTCGATCCCCTGAAGAACAATCATAAACTCGTCACCGCCGAAGCGGCCGATGGCGCCTCTCGTCTTTATCACGCCCTTCAGGATCTCCGATATCTTGGTGAGCACGGCATCCCCGTACATATGGCCGAAATTGTCGTTGATCCGCTTGAAGTCGTCCACGTCCAGGATCACCAGATACAAGCCCTTCGTCCCGCTCTCGATCTTTTTCACGGCATACTCGTTGATCGCCCGTTTGTTCAGAAGGCCGGTGCCCGGATCAAAGGCCACGTCCGACAGGTAATAGCTCTTCTCCGGCTTCTGTTCACTGATAACCGTGACAACGCCGATCGCCCGATCCCTCACATCGTTCTGAAAGATCATGCTGACCTTGATCTCATACCGCACCTGATCCTCTATCCCGTGGAACACCATAGCGTCCAGATCCACCTTCACATGGTTGCGGCCCAGCTTCAGCGTCTCGTACAAAATCTGAAACTCGGCCTTCTGATCCGCGTTCAGCCTGGGATCCTGCTCCACTCTCACGCGGGCGTCCTCCAGCTTCTCCTGATACAAAGCCTGATTCTGACGGTTATTGTACTCATACAGCTTTAAAAGATCCGTGCCGTACTCATACTCCATAAAGCAGCCGGAAAACAGAGACATAAACTCTCGGTATTTTTCTACCAGCCCGTTGTACTCCGTAAACTTGCGCGAGATCGTCATGATCTCGTTGACCTCCAGGTCAATGGAGCGAAAGCCGTCTATCACCTTTCCGTTGTAGGACAGAACCACATAGAAGCAGCGGTATCTGTCGTTGTAACAGATCAGCCTGAGGATCAAATGCTGCGGCTCCTTCTCCAGATTTTCCACCGCCTCCATAAAAGCGTCCACGTCCTCCGGATGAATCAGCTCCGGAAAGGAGGTGTAGCCTTTGACGCCCACAAGATGATAAAACCGCTCGTCAAAGTTCGCAATATAGTACCCCTTCTCCAGAGATACCTTTCCGTAGAACATCTGGTATTCCCCGGGCTCATTTTGATACGCAGTAATATTCAGTCGATCCATGGCTGATTACTCTCCTTGCGCTGCTGCAACGATTTCCAGTTCCTTTTTCACATTGCGGAAACACTCCATCAGTTTGGGAGAGAACACGCCGCACTCTCCTCTGAGGATCATGTGATAAGCCTCATCCTTGCTGTAAGCGCTCTTATATACGCGCTCGCTGATCAGAGCATCATAGACATCCGCCACCGAGACGATCTGTGCGGAGATCGGGATATCGTCTCCCGCCAGCTTGTCGGGATATCCCTTGCCGTCGAACCGCTCATGGTGGTGTCTGCAGATCTCGTAGCTGACCTTCTTATACTCGTCGTCCCAAATATCCTCGATGCTGTCCAGAATATCGCACCCTCTGGTGGTGTGGGACTTCATATACTCGTACTCCTTCTCCGTCAGCTTCCCGGGTTTTAACAGAATACTGTCCGGTATGGCGATCTTGCCGATATCGTGCAGCGCGCTGGCGGACACGATGACATCCACCTTCGCCTTGGTCAGCCCGTACTCCGGATAATCCTGGAGCGCCCGCTCTGCCAGGACTCTCGTAAATCCCTTTACATGCTTGATATGGGCGCCGCTCTCCAGACTCCGGTTCTCCACCACCGTGCCCAGAATGTCAATAATATTCTCGTTGGTGTTGTGCAGCTTTTCCGCCTGCACCTGGAGGAGCTTATACTGGATCCGCAGCTTCTCCGTCTGCTTATCCACCTTTGCCTGGAGCTCCTTCTGCAGCTCATACAGATTTACGATGTTATTGACTCTCCGATTGACCAGCATATTGTCAAAGGGCTTGCGCACAAAGTCGGAGACCCCGTATTCAAAACACTTCTTCTCGGCCTTGACGGAGGTCTCGCCGCTGATAATCAGCACGGGCAGACTCTCCAGCCACCCTTCCGTCTTCATGATCTCCAAAACGGCGAATCCGTCCACCTCCGGCATCATCAGATCCAGCAGCACGGCGGAGATCTCTTTGCGGGAAGCCTTCATGATCTCCAATGCCTGACGTCCGTCCTCCGCCTGGAGGATGTCGTACTGATCCTCCAGAATGTCCGCCAGTACCTCACGATTTATTTCTGCATCGTCAACAATCAATATTTTATTCTTCATCTTTTCCCTTCTCCACCTGTCAGTTGGAATAAACGGCGATTCTGTCCGCTGTCTTCCTGATCACAATATTCTGCATATTCTTTGCCAGCCAGCTTTGGCCGCTGATCTCTATCGTGGTCCCCTCGTAAAGGCTGCCCTTGATGATCGCCCTCACATCCCGGATCCCCTCGATCTTCTCATCCAGACGCTCCTTCTTTTCATGCAGATTTTCCAGCTTTTTTTCCACCGTGTAGACCGCGTTTTCCAGCTTCAGGTAAATCTCCATCGTATTGCGCACCTCCGGGGCGTATTTGCGCTGCATCTCCACAAAGGCGTTGCCCAGGATGCTGAGTTCCTTGTTGGCCTCCTTGAGTTTTCTGTCGATCAAAAACTGCTGGTTGGCCAGCTCCTCATTCATCCCCAGCTTCAAGTAGGTCAGCATACCGGCCCTGTTGCCCACGTTCTGCGCCTCGATCCCCTTGAGCGCCTGGGTGATGCCGCCGATCAGCATCCCCTTGGCCCCGATGATGCGGACGTGGCCCTCGGCGTGCAGCTCGCAGTTGAGACAGTAATTCGTCTCAATATCCTCTCCGGCATACACGCGGACTGCCTCCAGGAATTTCCCGTGCACGTTCTTCTCCGCCCGTATCACACCGTTGCCGGAGGCGTTGACGCCGTGCTTTAACAGGATGCTTCCCCCGCACTCTATGACCGCGGCCTCCACGGAGCCGCAGACCACGATGTCCCCCTCCGCTTTGATTGTCGTGCCGTAGCCGATGTTTCCCTTCACATAGATGTTTCCGTCGTACTCGATCCGCCCGCTGGCAATGGTCAGCTCCTCCAGCACCAGGAGCTTGGAGATCGTAATCCGGTTGTCCTTAAGCTCGATCCTTCCCTTGATCGTGGAGACATACGTCTTCATATCCGACATTATGGTGAAACCGTTTCCGGAGAGGACCTTCTGTTCCCTACCCCTCTTGGCGGGAACCCGCTTGCCGGTGACCGTGATCCCTCCGGTGCCGTTTTCCGCATCGTGGTAGACCGCAAGCTTCTGTCCCTTCTCCACCACCTCGAACCACTCCACGTCCCCGTAGTCCATAGTGCCGTCGGGCATCTCCCTGGGCGTTCGCCTTAGCTCGGTCCGGAAGAAAAACTCATACCATCCGTCCCTGCCGTTTTTCGGCGGCAGGCCCCTGGCAATGAGCACCGGCATCAGATAACCCCTTCCGTCGAGCAGCGTATCGACGCCCTCCTTTATGATCCCCTGGGTGATCCCCCGCCGCTTTAAGACCTCCAGGATCTCCGCGCGGGTAAAGCTCTTTTCGGGATCCTGAACCTCTATGTAAGCATCCATCTCGTCCTTGCTGACAATGACCAGAAAGTTGTCCAAAATTTCCGACTGGGACTCCTGAAGCTCCGTCTCCGGACTCTCCTCCTGGTAGTAGGCGGACATTTTCTCTCTGCGCCGCTTCATGTCCCTTGCGGAATACATCAGGCTGCTGAAGTGGGACACGTCCAGACCGTCCTCCAGCCCGAGGCGGATCTCCCGCATCTGCTGCCAGGAATAAAGCGGATCCGCGTAAACGGAGGCGTCCACCCGATGCTCCTGCCCGAGGCGGATCTCCCGCATCTGCTGCCAGCCGTAATCCACCCTGGCGTACATATCTACGTCGAGCCCCTCCTCCAGTCCGGTCGCTATCTCCAAAATAGCGGGGCCCCGATACTCCCTGGAGAGGTACTTTGCAATGTTCAGTCCCTTCTGCAGCGCGAGCCGGATCTGCTCTAACTGCTCCATCACATAGCCGGCCTTGACATATTTGATGATGTCGACCTTGGAGACGATCGCCCTGCGCAGCTGCTGCAGGATCCCCGCGTCCAGCTTCAGGTGGCTCGAAAGATCGATGCCGTCCTTCAGGCCCTTTCGGACCTGGCGCATCTTGTCGTAGGGAATATCCGGCGACGCATACTTCTGGACGTCCAGTCCCTGCTCGAGCCCCTTTCGTATCTCCTCCATCTGAAACCAATCGTACTCCGGCTTGGCATACAGCTTCACATCCAGACCTTCCTCAAGTCCCATGCGGACCTGGCGCATCTGGATGGCAAAAAAATCTCTCTTGGCATAGACGGACACATCCAGCCCAGCTTCTCTTCCTTCCGTTATCTCGTTGATCTGGTCCATGGTAAAACCGGCCGCCAACAGATTCATCTGCTCGTCTATGCTAATCGCCTCCTTTTCCTCTCATACCCCACCTCATATGACCCCCATAATGTCTGTAATGTCTGTTTTGGCCCGTTTTCGCCCGCGCCGTCTCAGGCCTCGCTCTCCAGCTGTGAGACCGCCTCCACCGTCTCGTCATAGACCTGCGCAAGCCTCTCCAGCGAAGCGGTGATATCGACCGGCTTTAGAGGGCGCAGCTTCTCGGTGACCTCATCGCTGGCCTCAAACAGCCTGGTAAAGCCCAGATTCTGGCTGACACCCTTCAAGGTGTGCGCGGCGCGGAAGGCGTCCTCAAGCTTTCCCGCCCCATACGCCTCCACCAGCGTCTCATAGCTTTTGTCCGCGAGAAATTTGATGGCAAACTTTTTGACGCGCGCCTCGTCCATCATCCTCTCGCAGACTCCCTCAAAGTCGCCGCCGATCTTTCCGTAACATTCCTGAACCGTCATCTTTTTTATCCTCTCTTTTCCGCAAAATTTCCCGCAAAAAAGCCACAGTGCGATTTAATAAGATGATAGCATTTTTTTGTCAAAAAGACAAGCCTTTTTCAAAGCTTCGCGCCCCTTCCCGCTCACTGGGGAAGACTGGCGCTCACGCAGAGTTTTCCGTATCCCACCCGCTCGTTTGGAAGCCCGCTCTCGCCCCTGAGCGGCTGCGCTCCCCTCCGCAGATACGCCTTCACCTTTTCTCCGTACAAAAAGGGATCCCTTCCCCGAACGATCCCCCACTCCATCAAAAGCGCCGCGCTGCCACTGACGATGGGAGTGGCGAAGGAGGTTCCGGTGAAGGCCGCGTAGCCCCCGTACCGGTCCGGCGCCAGGATCCCCACGCCGGGCGCCACCAGATCCGGTTTCGTAATCCCCGAGGCGACCACCCCGACGGTGCGCCTGGGATCCGCGTAGCCCCTTCCCGAAAAATCGGCATAACTGTCATAAGTACTGTCATATGCACCCACAGTCAGCACTTTTCCGGCAGTTGACGGTATCGTCAGTGTCACCTGTGGTGTCGGTTTATAGAATCCGGTCTGTTCGTTGCGGACGGCATCCCCCGGCAGATACAGATAGTACTGTCCCGTCACCACGCGGACGGGCTCGAACCGGATCGTCCACACGCCGCTGTTTAGATAGCTCCTCCCCTCCGGCAGAAATTCCAGATAGATCTCCTGCGCCACCGCGTAGGGCGCAGGCTCCCCCCAGTACACCAGCACCCGGGTCTGCTCCGCCAGAAGCTCGTATTTCCCTCCCTCCACGGAGGCGGGAAGCTCCTGCTCCCTGCCCCCGGGCGGCCTTAGGTAAACGCGGTAGATATCGCTGTAATTTTTCCAGATCTGCACGTTCAGGGAGGTCTCATACTCCGCCACCGCAAGCTCCACACTCGTGCTCTCCGCCACATTTCCCGCCAGATGCCCGCCGGAACTTCCCTCATTCCCGCTTCCCACACAGATCACCGTCCTGCCCACCTCCGCCGCGTTGTCTAAAAACCGCTCCAACAGGGATCCGCCGTCATGGGCTCCGTAGCTGTTGCCGAAGCTTAAGTTAATGACAAGAGGCATGCCCAGCTCCTGCGCCTTTCGCAGGGCATAGGTCACGCCTCTCATGATTTCTGTGGTCCTGGGAAACCCCAGGGTATTCGCCTGTCCCAGCTTCACCGCCAAAAGCTCCGCGTTGTAGGCGACGCCGCTGTAGACGCCGTTTCCGGCCCCGCTCCTGCTGCCTGCGGCGATCCCCGCCACCGCCGTGCCGTGTCCCGTCAAGTCTCTGCTGGGGATCCGCTCAAACTGCGCCTGCTCGGAGGGCTCCAAAAGCGCCCGATTGATGGCGGCTTCGTCAAACTCCACGCCGCGGGAAAACCCCTCCGGCGGCCGCCGCCCCAGAGCCTCGTCCGGAGTCAGCGTCTGATCCCAGAGATACCGGATCCGCGTGCTCCCGTCGCTCTTCCGAAAGGCCGGCAGCCGGTACTCGATGCCCGAATCCAGCACGGCCACCAGGATCCCCTCGCCGGAGAGGAAGGGCTCCTGCAGCGTCACCCGAGGCAGGCAGGACCCTTCCGCGGGAAGCTCCGTCCCGTAAAAGAACCGTTTCGGCTTCTCCACGTACTCGATCTGTCCAAGCCCTGCCACCTGATCCACCAGCTCCTCCGGCACCGTCAGGATCGCGTAGCCTGCGATCAGGTACTCCACCTGCACAGGCAGCGCCTGAAGCGCGTCCAGGCTCCCGTTGTACTTTACGATCAGCTCCCAGGTGCGGCTCTGGCTGTCAAATCCCACGTTCAGATCCTCCGTCCGCTCCCTGACCTCCTCCGGCGTCTCCAGCGCCAGATTGAAAAGATTTTCCATTTTTTGACTCAATGTGTCCCCGCCTTTACGATCCCATGTCCGCCCTCTTTCCGCAGAAGGGCCTCATGAAACCATCCTATGAGAACACCCGTCAAAAGATGAAACTAACTTCTCAGGATTTCGATCGCCTTGTCCTCGTCAAATTCCTCCTCCAGAGCCAACAGAGCGCCGCGAATACGGTCGTGCATCTGGGGGCTTAAGTGACATTCCAGCCAGCTCTTTAGCTGCTCCGTCGCCTGATCCGTCTGGAACTCATCCAGAAGGCTGGCCACCGTCTCCAGCTCCTCTGGGGTGATCTCCACCAGCTCGCCGCTTTCTACCGCGGCATACTTCTCCTCCTCGTCAGACCGGTACAGGTGGTAGAGCTCATCGAAGACACCATGGATCCTCGCCCACTCTCGGGTCAGCTCCTCATAGTGCTCCTTTACGAAATCCAGTTGATCCGCCTTGCTCGCTTTCTCGTGCTCAAAGGCGATATCCGCCAGATGATCGGCGCCCAGCATCCTCGCGTTGCCCTTCAGGCCGTGTACCAGGACCGCATAGTTTGGCATATCCTCCTTTTCCAAAAACGTCTGGATCTTCTTCTCCTGGTTCTCCTTCTCCCGCAAAAATACTTCCATCATATCCAGATAGACCTTCATGTTGCCCCCCGCATAGTGCAGAGCGCTCTTGATGGAAACGCCCTCCTTAAGGAAGCGCTCCTCCTCTTCCGTCATCTGCCCGCTCTCCTGCGTTTCGTCCTGTCCTTTTTCTTCCATCGTCTCCTCCATTGTCTCCTCCTTGGTCTCCTCGACGTATTTTACAAGCTCTCCGGGAAGATATTCCGCCACCATCTTTTCCAGCAGCTCTCCCTCGATGGGCTTTGTCATAAAGTCCGTAAAGCCCTCCTTCATGTACATTTCCTTCGCTCCGGCAATGGCGTTGGCGGTGAGGGCGATAACCGGCGTCTCCTCATTGGGACAGTCCGCAATCTCCCGCATAGCGTGAAGCGTCTCGATCCCGTCCATCTCCGGCATCATATGGTCCATAAAGATGATATGGTACTTTTCCTTCTTCACAAGCTCCAGGCACTCCCGTCCGGAGGCAACCGCGGTGATTTTCACCTTGGTGCGCTTCAATAACGCCTGGAACACCGAGCGGTTCATGGTGTTGTCGTCCACCACCATCACGCTGGCCTCCGGCGCCTCAAAGCTCTTCTTTCCGCCTCCCCGAACCTGTTTTTTGCGCTTGCGGATCTCCTCGAACTCTCCGGCCGGCTCCTCCCGCATTACCTTTTGCGGGATCGTCACCGTAAAGGTGGAGCCCTTCTGATAGACGCTCTCCACCTCCATGTTCCCTCCCATCAGCTTCAAAAGCGACATGGTAATGCTCATTCCCAGACCGGTGCCCTCAATGTTGCGGTTCTTCTTTTCATCCAGCCGCTGGAAGCTCTCGAACAGCTTCCCCATGTCCTCCTCTCGGATTCCGATGCCGGTATCCTTCACGGACAAGATCAGCGAGATCTCTCCCTCCGCTTCTCGGCGGCAGGACACATTCATTTCCACGCCTCCCTGGGGCGTGTATTTGACCGCATTGGTCAGCAGGTTCGTCACGATCTGCTTGATGCGGACATCGTCTCCAAACAGGATCCTCGGGGTATCGGGGGCGATATGGAACCGGATCCCAAGCCCCTTTTCCTGCGCGCGCAGATAGATCACATTCCACAGATCCATCAGCAGGTCTCCCACATCGTACTCCACGGGAACGATCTCCATCTTTCCCGACTCGATCTTGGACATATCCAGGATATCGTTGATTAAGAACAACAGCGTCTTTCCGGCGCTCTGAATGTTTTCGGCGTACAAAAGCAGCTGCTCGTCGCTGCACTCCCTTAGGATCATCTCGTTCATGCCCAGCACCGCGTTGATGGGCGTTCGGATCTCATGGGACATATTGGACAGAAAGAGCGACTTCGCCTGCTCCGCCCGAATCGCGGACATCGCCATTTCCTTCAGGTTTTCGTTTGTCTTCCACTGCCAGCGTATCATCTTGTGAATGACCATGTTCACCCCAATGATACAGATGCCGAACAGCCCCACAAAGAGCACCATGTACTCCAGCACATTTCCGTATATGCTCCACCAGTCCTTCACGACAATGATCCGGAAACCGGAGTCGTTCTCCTCCATGGAGTCGGCCACGCGATAGACGCCGTCGTAATCCCGAAACATCACAATGCCGTCCTCGCTGTAGAGCCTGTCGTAGACGAGATCGTGGATATTGACCGAAGCCTCGTCGGAAAACTCATACTCCGAGTTGGGGTGGTCGATGATCAGCCCGTTTTTGTCCACCAAAAACGCGTACCCCTCATCGGAATAGCCCTCCCCCAGAATATCCGTCAGCACATCCAGATAGAAGTCGATGGCGAACACGCCGTAAAACTCGCCGCGCTCCGACTGCACCACCTTGGAGAAGGTGATACAGTACTCGCCGGTCCGCGCGTCATAGTAGGGCTCCGTGATATTAAAGTCCTCCGCGGTCAAGGCACCCTTATACCAGACCCTCTCCTCCTCCACATAGTCCGGCTCCGGCACCCATCCGTTGTTCATCACCATGGGATGGCCGTGCGCAAAGTCCGGATTGGCGATATAGGTGGCGGAGATCTTGGGGTAATGCTTGGTGATGTCGTCCAGGAACTTGACCATCTTATCGTAGTCATCCAGAAGCTCGGGCTTCGCCGCCACCACGTTCTCAAACATATCCAGAATACTCTTTTGCTCCAGGATCCAGTCGCCCACCTCGTAATTGTATTTGCGAAGCTCCTCCTCCATCTTGATCCGGCTCTCGCTGATCGTCATTCTGGCGCAGATGAAGACCGTCACCAACATGGTGAGAATAAAGATGGCCGTGATGCCGATCTGGTATTTTCTCTGCTCCTGAATACTGAAATCCATCGGGTTTTTGCGGTTCTTGCGGTTCTTCCTGCCCTTTTCCTCTCGTTCCCTCCCGCTGTCGCCGTCCTCTGCCTCCCGAAGGCTCTTTCGGACCGCCGCATCCTTCGACGCCTCAAGCTGTGACAGGACGTCCGCGATCTCCTTTCCCGCCTGCCGCAGCTTCGCCGCATCCTCGCCCGCGGGCGTCTCCCCGCCGGCCGCCTTCGCCTCGCCGTATTCCAGGACCGTCTTCAAGGGCTTTTCGATTTTGTCGGAGAGATCCGCGATAAGCTCCCTGCGCCCGCTCATCTCCAGCTCCATCCGCCATTTCTTCCGGCCCCCGAAGAGATAGACGACGGTGAACACGACGATCATCAAAAGCGCCAGCAGGAAATTCTGAATCAGGTGCCTGTAATTCTCCCGATACAGCATCCAGTTGTCAACGCTGCACATCAGATACCATCCGTTCTCCGTCCGGCTGCAGAACATGGTGCTGTCCATCCCCTTCTGGCGGGTCCTGAGAGACAGGCTCTCCTGATCCGAGGCGATGATCCTGAGAAAGACATCCCGATACTGCGGCAGCTCGGAGGAGAGCTTTTTCCCGATCATATCGGTGTCGCTGTACCCCACGATGATCTCGTTGGAGTCCACGATCATAGCATCCCCGTATCCGTCGTCCGCCAGCTCGTTCACATAGCTCTGGATTTCCGACACATTGTAGTCCGCCGCCACCACCGTGCCGTCATCCAGTATCTTGGCGACCGTAAAGCACCGGTTGTCCGTAAACATATCGTCGTAGGTGGGGGAAACGTAGATCTCACCCCTCTTGGTCGCCTGCAGCCCCCGATACCAGGCCCGGTCCTGCAGGACATAGTCCTTCGGAGTCTCCATACCGGAGATCATGACATTTCCGTCGATGACGCAGAATACATTCAGGCAGAGCCCGCCGGAGAGATCGTACTCCTGCTCCTTCTGCTCCACCAAAAACTGCCGGATCTCCTCCTCCGTCGCTCCGTCCTGCATAATTTCGCTCAGATCGTTTCCCACGCGCTCCAGCGTGTTCTCCGCCCTCGTCAGAGATTTCTGGAAATTGGTCGCAATGTTCTGCACCCTCATTCTGCCGATCTCCTTGGCCTGATCCGACGCGATGTTGTGCATCAGCAAAATATTCACCAGCAGGACCGTCATTAACGCCGCTGCCATCACCACGATGAAAATCTGATGCTGCCTTACGCCTAATTTTCTTTTCTTCATACGAACCTCCACGCTTCCCCCCAGTATCTTCCCATTTTGTTGTCGCCTCCAGCCGTTCTCTATCAGTTAAGGATCGCCTGCTCCATTCCGTATTGTTCGGCGAGCGTCTCCATGGTTCCGTCCTCCAGGCAATCCTTCAGAAACTCGTTTCCCCTCTCTGTCAGATCGGAGCCCTTTCGGAATCCCACGACGCCCGCTTCGTCATTCAGCGGAAACCGGAAGCACAGATCCTCAAACTCATGTCCTTCCCCCGTAAAATACCCCGCCATAATGACGTCGATGACGGCGGCGTCCGACTGCTTGTCGCTTACGCTCTGCAGCGCCTCTCTCTGGCTGTCATACGTGGTATAGCGGTAGTTTTTCTCCTCCAGCACGCTCTCTCCCGTGGAGCCGGCCTCCGCGGCAAACAACAGATGCTGGCAGTCCTCCACCTTCTCATACCGATCGCTTCCGTCGGTCCGAAGCACCACCACCTGGGAATTGGACAGGTACGGCTCGGAGCAGGAGATCGTCTCCTGCAGCTCCTCGGTCAGGGTCATGTTGTTCCAGATACAGTCGATGGTCCCGTCCTCCAGAAGCTTTATCTTGTCATCCCAGTCGATCTCCACAAACTCCGGCTCCACGCCCAGACGCTCCGCAAAGGCCCTGGCAAGCTCCGCGTCAAAGCCCCCCCAGGAATCCCCCTCTTTGTAGTCCACCGGCGGAAAATCCGTCACGCCGATCAAAAGCGTCCCCTTCGACTGCACATATTCCAGATCGGACTGTCCCGGCTCCAGGACGGCGCCGGCGCCCTTTTCCTTCGCACCGCAGCCCCCGAGCAGCCCGATCATTGCCGCTCCGATCAAGATCCCCTTCCAACTTCCGATCTTCTTTTTCATAATAACCTCACTCCTTCGATTTATTTTTCCACCCGTATTTTGCCGCTTTTCCCGTTATCCCTTGGTCAAAAATAAAAGCCCAAAGGTGTCCGGACCGGCGTTCACAGAGATGGCCGGCGACGCCTTCTGGTAGATCACCTGCTTAAACTTCACCCGCTCCTTCACCTGCGCCTCGATCTCCTCCAGATCCTTCTGGTTCAAGCTCACATAGGTGATAAACAAAAGCTCGGGGTCGATCCGAGAGGGCTCCCGCAAAGTCGATCGGATATACTTTTTCCATATGGTGTCCCTCGTCCCGATGCGGATCGATCCCACCGTCATGCTGCTGTTTTTTAACGTGATCACCGGATGGAGCATACACGCCTCGCAGATAGCGCTGACCTTGGGGGAGATCCGTCCGGACCTGGCCAGATATTTGGTGCTCCCCGCAATAAAGCTGGTGCGCGCTCTCTTTCGCAGCCGTCCGATCTCTTCCAGGATGGCCTCCGCCGCCATTCCCTTTTCCGCGCACTTGGCCGCCTCCAGAATGATCAGCCCCATCCCGCTGGAGAGATGTCCCGAGTCCACCACGGTCACATTGTCAAAGGTGCGGGACGCCTTCAGCGAGTTATCGTATCCCTTGCTGGCATTTTTTGCCATTGCGATATGAATAATATGCTGCGCCCTGGTCAACTGTTCCGCAAAGAAAGCCTCGTAGTCCTCCACCGGCGGGGCCTCCGACCGGACGCGCTTGTTTTTCTTGACGATGTAGGAGAGCAGGCCGTCGGTCTCCACCTCTTCCCCGTCCTTAAATTCGCCGCCCTCCGTCAACACATAATAGGGCATCACGACAATATGGTATTTATCGGTAAGCTGTCGGGGCAGGTCGCTGACGCTGTCGGTGGTGATCATGACAGGCATCTTCTTTTTGTGCCCCAGAACCGGCCCGACCACCATATCGTTCAGCTCCTGCGCGCTGTTTAATTTCACCTGCTCCCTGGGAAGCAGCCGCAGCAGCTCGGACTCCAGCTGTATGCCGCTGACCGGCTTTAAAAGATATCCGTCAAAGCCTTCTCTCGCATAGAGCGCCTGGTTTTCCCCACCGGCGTTCGCGGTGAGAGCCACCACCGGCGTCTCCAGATTCAGTCCCCCCGTCTGTGAGCGGATCTGGTGCAGACACTGGATGCCGTCCATCACCGGCATCAGATGATCCATGAGGATCACGTCATACCGGTTCTGCAGAGTAAGCCGCAGACATTCCGCCCCGCTTTCGGCCTTCTGCACCTGCACCTTGGTGTCCTGCAAAAGCTTTTCCGCCACCATCAGGTTGGTCCGGTTGTCGTCCACGATCAGAACCTGGGAGCGGGGCGACTCAAACAATGCCCGATAGTGCTCTCTTCCGCCCGTGGCGTGTCTCTTTTCCAGATCCAGATCTCCCAGAGGTTCCTCGCCGACCACCCGCTGCGGCAGGGTGATCAGGAAGGTGGAGCCCTTCCCGTAGACACTGTTGACCGATATTTCGCCGCCCATCAGGTCCACAAGCTGCTTTACAATGGAAAGTCCCAGGCCGGTTCCCTCAATATAACGGTTCTTCTCCTCATCCACCCGCTGGAAAACATCGAACAGATGCGGAATACTCTCTTTTTTGATGCCCATTCCCGTGTCCTCCACGGAATAGGCGATATACACCCGATCTCCCTCTCTCTTCTGACACTGGATAGACAGGGTGATGGACCCCTCCGCCGTGTACTTGACCGCATTGTTTAACAGGTTGATCAAAATCTGCTTGATCCGCACCTCGTCCCCGTACAGCTGGGACGGGATGCTCTCCTCCACGTCGATGTGGAAGGACAGCCCCTTCTCCTTCGCCCGCACCCAGATCATGTTGACGATGTCGGAGAGCATATTCCCCGCGTCATAGTTGACGGGCACAATGTCCATCTTGCCGGATTCGATCTTGGACATATCCAGGATATCGTTGATCAGCGCCAGGAGCATCTTGCTCGCGTTCTGGATGCTCCTCGCATCCTCCGCCACCTCGTCCGACACCGCCTCCCGCAGGATCATCTCGTTTAGACCGATGATCGTGTTGATGGGCGTGCGGATCTCGTGGCTCATACTGGAAAAGAAGCGGTTTTGCGCCTGGTTCAGCTCCTCGATCTCCTTCTTCTGTCTCTGCGCCATCTCATTCTCCTCCCGATATTCCGCGCTCTGAAAGAGGAGCATACCGCAGGTCACCAGGGAGACAATGACAAAGGTGGACAGGGAATCTATGTAGGCCATCTCCAGCGTGTGCTGGACGATCTGCGCCGGATGAAAATAGGCCGTCAGGTAACAGGCGAAAAATACCACATAGCCGCCGCCCAGCAGAATATATTTGATCCTTCCCTCCACGGTGAGCGTGATGAGCACAAATCCCAGGACGAACCAGATGGGAGCGCCCCCGTAGATGCCGCCCGCCGTCAGGAAATTCACGGGCAGCACCACGTACATAGCCGCCGCCGATATGGCCACCGCGCCCGCCTGGATCTTGTGAAAACGCAAGGCAAAGAACACGATGGCGGCAAAGATCAACAGGGCCGCCAGGTTGGAAAGCTGATTGGCCACACCTTCCCCCATCAGGATTCCCATCACGCCTCCCAGCGCCAGACCGATGAGGCCCACGGAAGCGATCAGCCGAAACATCCTCTCCTGCAGCGTCTGACCGTTCCCTCCGGTTATCTTGCGAAACAATCTTTCCATCTGCATCATGACTCGCCTCCCTTCAGACTCTCCGCAAGCGCCGCGATTTTCTCGGACGCCGCCTCGAGTTCAAAATCCTCTACATCCCTTCGGGCTTCCTTCAGAAGCGGCTTTAGGGCCTTGCCGTTGTAACAGCAGCCGCTCAACTCTTCCAGCAGCCCCTGTGCCCGATCCGCCTCGAACGTGTCCAGGCTTTCCCTCAGCTCCTCCAGCTTTCCGAAAAGCTCTGTCTCCGCGATCTCCTGACCCTGGGGCTCTTCCTCGGCAACGTCGCTTTCCTCCTCCGCCACGCCAATGGCCTCCTGGATCCTTCGCTTCGTCTCCCGATATTCCTGTATCAGCGCCTCGTGGTGCCCCTGTATGTAATCCTCATCCTTTTGCTTCGCGGCGGCCTCCAGAGCCTTGGCATCCTCCGAGAGCTCATTGGCCCCCAGCAGCTTGGAGGTGCTCTTTAACGCGTGAACCTGGATCGCGTAATTGTCATAGTCCTTCTGCGCAAACAGCCCGTCGATCTCCCCGGCCTTCCGCTCCGCCTCCTGGACAAACATCGTCAGCATCTGCACATAAAAATCCTTGTCCCCGCGACAGTAGGAGAGTCCGGAGTCCGTCTGGATTCCGGCTTCGGCCAGGCGGCTCATCTCGTCCGGCTCGCCGGGGGCTGGGGTTGCAGCGGCTCCTGCGGTTTTTGTGGCTTCCGCCGCGTTTTCTTTCGATCCGCCGCCTCCGCCATTTCCTGCGGATCCGGTATTTTTCTCTTTCGTCTCGTTCTTCGGGGTAATTTCCTCCATCCGGATCTTTTCCTGGGGCAGCA
This sequence comes from uncultured Acetatifactor sp., assembly GCA_947631615.1. Lineage (GTDB taxonomy): Bacteria > Bacillota > Clostridia > Lachnospirales > Lachnospiraceae > Acetatifactor. The sequence goes on along the minus strand of CANRLX010000036.1, from coordinate 6,777 downwards.
TCTTCCGCAGCACGCGCTCCAGCTCCGGATACTCGATGGGCTTGGAGACAAACTCGTCAAAGCCCTCCCGCAAAAACATCTCCCTGGCGCCGCTGACCGCGTTGGCCGTAAAGGCTATGGCCATAAAACGCCTCGACAGATCCGTCTTCAGCTTGTTCAGGTGCTTTAAGGTTTCCACACCGTCCATTCCGGGCATCATATGATCCAAAAATACCAGGTCAAAGTCCTCCTTGCTGCAGATCTCAATGGCCTCCGGCCCGCTTCCCGCGGTGGTCACATTCATCCGGTAATCCTGGAAAATCCCCTCTGCGACCATGCGGTTCATGGGCTCGTCGTCCACCACCAGAATACTGGTGTCCGGACACACCATGCGGCGGTTTGCCATTTTCTCCTCATTCTCCAGCGGTGTGGAGTTTAGCAGATTGACGATCGGGAACCCGCTGAAGGGCTTCGGCAGGAATTTCACGCGGCTGTCCGCGGGAAGGGCAAAGCCGTGATCGGCCACCACCACAACCTGGATCTTTCGCTCCAGTCCCTCAAACCATGCGGGATCCTCCTCATACTCCTCCCTTCCCAGGAACAGATGCGTCACCTGGAACGTGCCGATCAGCTTTTCCAGTTCATCCCGATTAAAGATCCGGTGGACGGAGAGATCCAGCTCGCAGGCGATATGGGAGATCAGCTCGTCGTAGTATTTTCTCACCGCAGGCACCTGATATTTCTCCGGCTTCAGATAGCAGGCAAGGCAGAGCCCCTCCTTATCCTTCACCCTCATTCCCGGGGAGGCGTCGGCCACCTTCTGGGGAATACTTACCGTCACGGTAGTCCCGACGCCCTCCTGGCTCTCCACGTGGACAAAGCCTTCCATAGCAAGCGCCATACCGTACACGATGGGAAGGCCAAGCCCCAGGCCGCCGGCCTTGCGGTCTCTTCCCCCGTTGGACTGGTAGAACCGCTCCGTGATCTTTTCCAGGCTTTCCGCGTCGATCCCAATACCTGTATCACTGACGCGAATACACAAATTGATCCCATAAGACTTAGGCAGGGCGTAGATCCTCACATAGACCCCGCCCTTCTCCGTAAACTTGATGCCGTTGTCCAAAAGATGCCGTACAATTTTCTTGATCTTTCTCTCGTCGCCGCGCAGCCTGGACGGAATCCCCGCCTCCACGTCGAAGATAATCTCCAGATCCCCCTTGTTTTCCATCATGTGGATTTCCGTGAAAAGATCGTTCACCAGGGAGGAGAGCATGTAATCCTCCTCGCTGACCGCGACGCTCTGGGCATCGACCTCCGTATAGTCCAGAATATCCTCGATCTGCCGGAACAGACGATGCCCCGCCTTCTGCACGGAAATAAGATCCTGCCGTTTCTGGCGGTCCTCCTCGTTTTTCAGCATCACGGTAGTAAGACCCGTCACCGCGTTGATGGGGGTTCTCAGTTCATGGGACACATTGGCCAGGAAATCCTCCGTCCGCAGGTTGATCTTCTCAAGCTCGGCGATCTTCTCGTCCCTCTCCGCCTGCTCTCTGCGGATTCTGTCCGCCATCAGCCTCACCAGACGGCACGTCAAGAGGACCAGGCCGCTGTGGAGCAGGAGGCGCGATACATTGAGCATCGTAAACTCGATCTGCCCGTCCTGCAGGAACCTCATATCCCAGAGCAGAACCAGAAAGTAAAGTCCCGCGCACAAGTGAACCACACTGTAAAGTCCCGCCGCATAATAGATAAAGATAATCCCGATCATGACCGGAGCCAGATCAAAAAGGCTGGTCTCATGGATCCCGTAAAAGGAATAGGACAGAGCCATCAGGCCGACGTAGAGCCACTTTTTGACGGAATCCGGCACCTTTCCTCTGATATGAATGACCCAGCATAACGCCAGCCCCGCCAACAGGCGCAGATCTGCAAAAAGATCCCAGTCCAGCAGAACCGTCTCCACGGTCAGCACCGCCAGGAACAGGGTATAGCAGAGCAACAGTGTCAGATAGGATATCTGCTTGTTTTCCGTGTCGCGCATCTTCTGTCCTCCTATTTTTCTCTCATTTGATACTCGGTGTCTTCCGCCATCATAGCCAGCATAATCTCCGCAAATTTCGGATCAAACTGAGTCCCCCTGCCCTTTTCGATCTCCTCCCGCACCGTCTCCTGGGGAAGGATATCCCGATAGCTCCTATGGGAAGTCATAGCGTCGTAGGCGTCCGCCACCGCTATGATCCTGGCCTCCAGCGGGATATCCTCCCCGGCCAGGCCGTCCGGATATCCCCCGCCGTCGTAGCGCTCATGGTGGTATCTCGCCCCCGTCGTCAGCTGCGGAAATTCGGTGATGCTCTGTAAAATTTTCTCTCCCAGGACCGGATGCGTCTTCATGATCGCATACTCCTCATCCGTCAGCTTGTCGGGCTTGTTGATGATGGCATCCGAGATCCCGATCTTGCCCACGTCGTGGAGGAGCCCCATCATGTAAATGTTCCCCTGCTCCTTCTCGGAAAATCCCGCTCTCTTTGCGATCTTCTGAGAATATTCCGCCACCCGTGAGGAATGTCCGTTCGTATAGGTGTCCTTCGCGTCGATGGCGCCGGAAAGACTTTGGACGACCTGCATGGAAATGCGCTTCAGCCTCTTGTGCTGCTCCGTCACTTCCCGCGTCTTTTCCTCCACCTCATGGGCCAGATCGGACTGCAGACGGACCAGCTCCGCGAGATGATTGACCCGAAGCAGGAGCACCTCCGGCACAAAGGGTTTTTTGATGAAATCCATAGCTCCCGCCTGAAGCCCCTTGAGCTCTGTCTCGCTGTCGTCGTCCGCCGTGAGAAAAATCACGGGGATATCGGCACTCTCTCCGTCCGCCTTTATGGAGGCCATCGTTTCAAAGCCGTCCATTCCCGGCATATGTACATCGAGAAGAATCAGATCCGGTTTGTTGCATTTCAAAAATTTAAGAGCCGACTCTCCCGACTTGACACAGCTCACTCTCATCCCCGCCTCACCGAGAATCTTGTTTGCCATAGTGAGGTTGGAGGTATTATCGTCCACCACTAAGATCCAATTACTCATTTATCCTGTTCCTTCCTTTTTCAGTTCCTTTCTTTTTTCTGTTCTTTTCTTTTTTCTGTTCTTTTTCAGTTTTTTTCTTTTTTCAATTCCTTTCCTTTTTCAGTTCTTTTCCTTTTTCAGTTCTTTCTCTTTTTCAGTTCTTTTCCTTTTTTCAGTTCCTTTCTTTTCCGGCTTTCCAGCATACAAAGTCATTATATCATTCCGCATACGCTTTGCCAAACATTTTTTACCACATTATTTATCCGATATTTTATCCGATATGATTTCCTTGATATAATTTACTCGATTATTATTTACCAGTATTATTTTATCGATAGGATTTACCAGCATTATTTTACCGATAGGATTTACTTAATTATTATTTACCCGGTATGATTTTACCGATAGGATTTACCTAATTATTATTTCCTCGATATGATTTCCCTGATACGATTTCTTCGATACGATATCGCGCGATCACGCGCCGAAGAATGTCTCAAACGCCCTTATGGCGTACAGGGTATCTTTCACGCCGGCGGTCTCCACAGCGGAGTGCATCGCAAGCTGGGGCAGGCCGATATCCACGGAGCAGACCGACACCTGGGACACGGAGATGTTTCCCAGCGTAGATCCTCCCGCCAGGTCGGATCGGTTTGCATAGGTCTGACAGGGCACGCCGGCCCTCTCGCAGATCTGCCTCATTTTCGCCGCCGACACCGCATCCGACGTGTACTTCTGGCCCCCGTGAAACTTCAGGACGATCCCGCCGTTTAAATAGGGTCTGTTGGTGGGATCCGCCTTCTCCGGACGGTTGGGGTGCACCGCATGAGCATTGTCCGCGGAGATGAGAAAGCTGTCCGCGACCCATCTGAGAAACCGGCTTCTGTCCGCGCCGAGCCCCCAAACCATCCGCTCCAGGGTATCTGCCAGAAAGGTGGACGCGGCCCCCTGTCTGGTGGAGCTTCCCACCTCCTCATTGTCAAACACCGCGCAGACGCCGATATGCTCCGTGGGGCGCGCGCCCAGAAAGGCCTCCACAGACGCATACACGCACTGCAGATCATCCAGCCTGGGCGACAGCACAAACTCCCCGTTCTCCCCAAGGATCCTGCCCTGCTCCCTGACATACAAAAAGAGATCCTGCCCCAGGATATCCTCCGGATCGACTCCCGCAGTCATAGCGATCAAATGCCGAAAGCCGCCCTCCTCTTCCCTCGCTCCCAGATCCGCATAGAGGGGAAGCATATCCACCTGGGGATCGTACTCCGTCCCCTTGTTCCGGTCGCGGTTCATATGGATCGCCACATTGGGGATCACCAGAAGGTCTCTGTCAACATTGACCAATTTAGTCAAAATCTCTCCGCCGCTGCCCTGTACCGCCACGCGGCCGGCAATCGAAAGCGGCCGATCCAGCCAGGCAGAGAGGATCATGCCGCCGTACTTCTCCGTATTCAGCCGGACATAGTGCTCTCCGGTGCAGGTCTCCGGCTGCTCCTTCAGCTTGAAGGCCGGAGAATCGCCGTGGGATGCCACAATGTGAAATCCCTTCGGCTCCGTCCCCTCCGGTATCCGAAACGCGATCAGGGAGGAGTCGTTTCGCACCACAAAATATCCCCCTCCCCGGGCGATCTTCCATTCCTCCCCCTCCGAGAGCTCCGCAAACCCTTCCGCCAAAAGCTTTCTGCGGATGTTCTCCACCGCGTGGAAGCAGCTGGGGCTCTCCCCGATAAAGCGAAGCATCTCCTTTGCACATTCCCGATATTCCTTCATAGTCTCTCACCCTTTCCGCCCGACGCGGCCGAATGCCTCTGCAGGCTAACGCTCCGCCCGAACAGGATTGTTCCGAAAATCTTCATAGGTCAGACGGATCCCCTCCTCCAGCTCCGTCGTATAATGATAGCCAAGACTCTCCAGCTTGCTCACATCCAAAAGCTTTCTGGGCGTGCCGTCCGGCTTGGAGGCATCCCATTTGATCGCTCCGGTATAGCCCACCACCTTGGCGACCAGCTCGGTCAATTCCCGTATGGTCAGTTCCTTTCCGGTCCCCAGGTTCACCGTCTCATTGCCACTGTAGGTGTTCATCAGATACACGCAGGCGTCCGCCAGGTCGTCCACATACAAAAACTCCCTGAGAGGCGTGCCGGTCCCCCAGCACACCACCTCGGGCGCGCCGGACTCCTTAGCCTCATGAAAGCGCCGGATCAGCGCCGGCAGCACATGGCTGTGGGTGGGGTGATAGTTGTCGTTGGGGCCGTACAGGTTGGTGGGCATCACGCTGATGTAGTCCGTCCCGTACTGCCGGTTCAGATACTCGCAGTACTTCAGGCCGGATATCTTGGCCAGCGCATACGCCTCGTTGGTCTTTTCCAGCTCCGAGGTCAAAAGGCAGTCCTCCTTCATGGGCTGCGGCGCCAGACGCGGGTAGATACAGCTGCTTCCCAGAAAGAGGAGCTTCTTACAATCATTCTTCCACGCGGAATGAATCACATTCATCTCCAGGATCATATTGTCGTACATAAAATCCGCCAGCGCCTCGCTGTTGGCCAGGATGCCTCCCACCTTGGCGGCGGCGAGGAACACATAATCCGGCTTCTCCTCTTCAAAAAAACGCTCCACCTGCTCCTGTCTGCACAAATCCAGCTCCGCGTGGGTCCTGGTCACGATATTGGTATAGCCGTTCCTCTCAAGGGCCCGGCAGATCGCGCTCCCCACCATGCCCCTATGGCCCGCCACATAAATCTTTGCCTCTTTCTCCATCGTCTCCTGATCCTTCCGCGTCCCGATCCCTCGGACGCTTCCTTTCCTGCAATATTTTCCCTGGCGTTTGCGAAACAAATTTTCCCAAGCATCCATGTGCTTCCCAGACAAGTCGCCACAGGGCACGCTTTCGCTATATATCGCTCGCAGCGGTACCTAATGCGCCAAAGTACGGCGCATAAGTACCGGCGGCGCTATAATGCCCTGTGCGCGATCTTGTCTGCATCGCACATGGGGTTCCTCCAAAAAGGATTTCTGCCGCACACATGCGCCCTGGCGTTTTACTACGCGCGGTAGACGATCTTCTCCGCCATATCATCCGCCGCCTGCTGCCCGCAAAAGACGCTCACGATCGCAAGGGCGAAAGGGATGGAGGTCCCCATGCCCCGAGAGGTGATCACGTGTCCGTCGATTTCCACCGGTCCCTTCGTGACCTGAGCCCCTTCCAGATGCCCCTCGAAGGAGGGATAACAGCACGCTCTCCTGCCCTTTACGATCCCCCTGTGGCCGAAGATGCTGGGAGCGGCACAGATCGCCGCGATATACTTTCCCTTCGCGTAAAAGTCGTCGATCTGCTCCATCAGCTTTTCATGGTTCTCCAGCCCCTGGGTTCCCTTCAGGCCGCCCGGCAGCACCAGCATATCGTACTGTTCAAAGTCCGCCTCCGCAAACAGTTTGTCCATCTTCACCGTGATGTCGTGGGAACCCTTCACACTGCGCTCCCCGCTCACCGACACCATATCCACGCTCAGTCCGCTCCTACGGCAGATATCCACAACGGTAAGTCCCTCGATCTCCTCATATCCCTCCGCAAAAAAAACAGCAATCCTTTTCATTCGGTCAACCTCTCCTTCCGCAAATAATCTCTGCCAATAGTATACACACTTCCAGAGAATATTTCAATTATCCTTGAGTTTCCGTACTTTGCAGTAAGAGGAATAAAAAACAGCAGTTGGGGATGTTCCGTTGTCATCATATGGAGAT
>CANRLX010000035.1 GCA_947631615.1 uncultured Acetatifactor sp. | reverse complement strand
GGGGTGAGCCCACGGTACTTCGGGCGTATCGTCCGAAAGGAATCCTCGCCTACCATTACTGTGCTTGAGAACATCTGTACTGGCTTTGAGAAATCGCCCAACGAGTTATTGGGCTATCCGGTGCTGGTGAAAGCTGATATGCACAGCATCCCAATGGCTGTTGTCTTTACCCGCTGGTATCATACCTGCCATGGACTGACAGCATATCCTGTCTGTCCCAACTGTGGATGCACACTGGAGCGCGAGTACCAGAACTACTGTGACCGCTGCGGCCAAAGGCTGGACTGGAACAACTACGACCGCGCGGCCATTATCCTGCCCTAATACTTACCTGTTATATCTGCCATCCCGGCTGGCTCTCGCCAGCCTTTTTGTCGTGCCCTTTCCTCAGCTCCACTTTTTCTTCATTTGGGGCTTGACTTTACTGTGAAACCTCCCCCAGTATGTAGGAGAAAAGAACATAACTCCCCCTTACCCCCAAACAACGGGAGGGAAATTGAGTGATTAGCCAGGCTGTTCGATTGTAGTGGCAGGCAATTGCCAGCCCAAGGCGTTCAATTTTTTGAGATAGGCATTGATTTTGCGTTCTGTGTTAAACTGGTTGTAATACGCTGCACCCAAGTCTTGGAAGTGCGTGCCATCTTTTAACATATGATAGATTGCAATGAGCATGGAATGTGCAACCGCGACATAAGCGCGTTTTTTACCCCGATGGGCACTGATCCTCTGAAATTGCGCACAGAAATAAGAGTTTTTCGCCTTGACCGCAGAGTGAGCGCAGACAATCAGCGTAGAACTCAGCAGGGCGTTTCCTTTCCTGGTTTTCCCGGATTTGCGCTTTTTCGCACTCTCATTGTTGCCTGGACACAGTCCTGCCCACGATGAAATGTGGCCGTCTGTCGGGAACCGTGACATGTCCGTGCCAATGACAGAAATGACCACTTCCGCACTTGTGTTTCCGATTCCGGGAATCTCCTGAATGGTTGCGGCGGCAATCTTTTCCTCGTCTTTCATGTTTCGGTCGATTTCATCGTCAAGTTCCTTGATGTGGCTGGCCAGTTCGTCAATATGTGCCAGCATAGTTCGCGGCATCTTCTTTTGAATTACACTCAAAATACCGTTCAAATCGTCCACCAGTTGTTCATCGGTGGTTTTCAGATTAGACGCAATGCGTTTATCTTTGCGCATCTCCGTTATCTTTGCCAAATCAATCTTCTCACCGGACAGAAGTGCCTCCAGAAAACTGCGTCCGCTCTTTCCGTTGATTTCCCTCACTGTTCCGGACAGTTTGATGTTCGCGCCCTCCAGAATCTTCTGCACCCGATTCAACTCGGCGGCCTGTTCTTTGATTAGGCTTTTACGATAACCGACCAACTCCCGCAGTTCACGCCGTGCCTTATCTGGAATAAAACTCGCCCTCAGCAGACCGTGCTGCAACAGATCCGCAATCCATTCCGCATCGCTCACATCTGTTTTCCGCCCTGGTACTGCTTTCATGTGCTGCGCATTTACAACCATTGCGCTGAGATTCGCAGCCTCTAAAATGTTGTACAGCGGCTTCCAATATGACGCTGTACTTTCCATTGCTACTTGTTCACATCCTCCTTCCAAAAGCCATTCCGTCATCTCCAGCAGTTCCCGTGTTGTTGCGCCAAACTCCCGAATTTCCTGCTTCCTGCCTTGCTTGAAACAGGCGACGATCAACTTCTTGTGTACGTCTACACCACAACATTTGTCGTAAACCTTTTCCATGAGATGTCCCCCACAAAAATTTTTACGGCACGATTCCCTGTCGGCTATCATTTTACTGTACGTCCTTTTGCTGTTACCAGCTGGACAATTCGTGGTGCAAATGAGGGAATCTTAAAGCCAATTTTATTCTCGGGCTTGGTACCCACTAAGTCATCGACCTTTGCCGCTCCCTCTATTGTATCACTTCCGCACTCCCTCTGCGGTTTCATTTATCGTGGTGCCAATTTTCGGCATGAGGATTTTATTTGCAGGCTCCATTGAGGCACTATAATGTACATCCAAAGGTCATGTACCAAAAAATCTTTTGATCTGTTTCAGACAAAGCTCCCGTTCGCTCACTCCGGCACGCTGCCCTTTGAAAAACTCTACGACGTTGTATAACATTTCATCGCATGACAGCCTCGGCTCCCAGTCCAGCATCTCCAGCGACTTAGTAATATCCAGGCCCAGCGTGTTTGACTCGATTGCCCGAATATATCCTCCTCCGGTATACGCAACACTTGCATAATGCTTTTGCATCTGTTCCACTACCCAGAGAACAGTCCGTATCCCATCTCTGGTCGGTCCGATGTTCCACTGACTGGAGTATTTCTCCGGCTCCTCATACATCAGCCTGCCGATGGACAGATACCCGTTGAGCGCGTCCAGCATGGACTGCCAGGGACGCGTCTGCTGCGGATGGCGAAGCTCTACCAGTCTTCCCTCGCCGATCGAGTTGAGAATAGACGGGATGAGCCGGGACTTGATATGGTCTCCGCCGCCCAACACATTGCTGGCCCGCACCGTGGACACGCCAACCATACGATCCGTTGTCTGCAAATAGGAACGCTTGTAAGTGTCAGCTATGTACTCCATGCAGGTCTTACTACTGGAATAGGGATCAATACCGCCCAGGGGGTCTGTTTCAACATATACAGCGCCGTCACCCTTGTTCTCATAGACCTTGTCAGTAGTGATGACCACTACGCTCTTAACGCTTGCACACTGGCGGATGGCCTCAACAAGATTCACGGTCCCCATTACATTCGTCTCATAGGCATAGCGTGGATCTTCAAAGCAATCGTTCACAATAGCCTGCGCCGCCAAATGGAATACGATCTCCGGCTGAGCACTCTGCACAGCCTCTTTGACTGCCCCAAAATCCCGTATATCCCCGGTGACGCTGTGGATCATATCTTCACCGCCCATATGGGCGAACATACCGCCCTCCGGCGGCGTGAGCGCAAAGCCTGTTGCCTCCGCGCCCAGCTCATACAGGATCGCCGTCAGCCACGCGCCTTTGTAGCCCGTATGGCCTGTGACAAATACCCGTTTTCCCTGATAGAATTCCCTGTTAGCAATATGTGCGTTCTTCATGGATATGCAGCAATCTCCTTACTTCTGGTCCAAAAACGGCGCCAGATCGTCGTATTCAGCCGCTTTCAGGCTGCCGTCCGGCATGACCCGGGACGCAATGCGCGGTGCCAGCGGGCCAAATTCCTCCAAAATCACCTCGCATACCACCGGGCCCTCCATGGAGAGCACCTGTCGTATCTTTGCGGGGATGTCGTCACCATACTGGATGCGCACAGTTTGCAAGTCATACGCCTGCGCCACACGGCAGAAGTCCGGCAGCTCCACACCGCTGTCCGGACCCACACCAAGAAAGCGGTCATTCATATAGTTGTGCTGATTGTGCCGGATGAGCATATAGCCGTTGTTCTTATAGACAAACAGCTTCACAGGCAGATGATGATGTTTCAGCGTGGCGAATTCCTGGATATTCATGGAAACGCTGCCGTCACCGGACAGGGCGATCACAGGGTTATCCAGCGCTCCGATAGATCCCGCCCAAAAGCCCATGCAGGACAAACCGCCGGAGATGAAATACCTCTGGTCCTTCTTTAAGTCCCAAGTCTGGGACACCACATTACAGACACTGCCCGTGTCAACAGTAATGACCGCGCCCTCCGGGGCTTCCTTGGACAGGAGTTCTGTGAAATAGTAAGAATTCATCGGGTCTGCCGTGCGGTACTCCGGCAGCACCACAGGATATTGCTCCCGCATCGCCCGGCAGTGCTCCGCCCACTCGGCACTGTCCGTCGGCGGCAGGCTGATGACTGCCTGCGCGAAATTCTGCACGGTCGTGCGGAATTTATAGTCTACCGGCACGTCGGTCTTGGCCAGCTCCTTGGCGTCCACATCTACCTGGACCTTCACTGCGCTCCCGGCAAAGCGGTCCGGGTAATACCCAATGGTGGACACTGACAAACGGCAGCCCAGGATCAGCAGCAGATCCGCCTGCTGGATCGCAAAGTGCGCGGCCCGCTGCCCGTTGGAACCAGGTCTGCCTACATAATAGGGGTCGGACGAGCATATACAGCCGATGCCCATGCGGGATGTGACTACGGGGATATGGAGTGCGTGGGAGAGCTCAGAAATGCTTATACCACTGTCAGAAACACATCCGCCGCCTGCCAATATAAGCGGCTTCTTCGCCTTTGCCAGCAGGCTGGCCAGCAGATCGGTATCGATCTCGTCATAGTCGTCCGCCGGAGGCACGAATCCCTTCATATCCACCGGTACCTGCTTGTTCTGAACGTCTACCGGCACATCCAGCCACACAGGACCCTTGCGGCCGTGCATCGCCTCATAATATGCGCGTTCGATATGATAGCGTATATCCGCCGGGTCCATGACGGCCGCAAAGTATTTTGTGATGGGTGTTACGATTGGCTCCAGATCCAGGCTCTGGGTCCCATGCTGACGGATTCCGGTATCGTGTTCATAACTGAGCAGCTTGGAAGAGGCCTGTCCCGACAGGACGATCAACGCGCTGGAATCGGTATACGCCTGCGCTACGCCGGTGATGGCATTGGTCGCCCCCGGGCCGATGGTCACCAATGCCGCCCCGAGTGTTCCTGTCAGCCGTGAACGAATGTCCGCCGACATGACAGCGGCCTGCTCGTGGTGATTGCATACCGCCCGGAGTTTCTTATTGCGGCACAGAGCATCTGTCAGCCACATGGCAGAACTTCCGGACACCATGAATACCGTGTCCGTTCCGTTTTTCTGCAGGAAATCAAAGATGTATTCAGAAACTGTCATAAGCGCTTGCCCTCCTGTCGATCTCTGCCTTTTACGACGCTTGCCGTTACTTTACCCGGAAGTGGTCGTCCAGTGTTCCCTCTTCAATACGCTTTTTCAGGCACTTCAGACGGGTGCATTTGTAACTCTCATAAGTGTCTTTGTCAAAGCCGATGGAGGCATAGTAGTCCATCAGTTCTTTCCCGCCCTTTTCGATGTTCCACTCAGGTTTATAGTAATCCTTCAGCACCGTGAGTATCTTCTCGGCAGAGACCCGATAACTGCGGGGATCGGTGTGCTCGCCGGTGAACGTCAGCTTGCAGCCGGGCACCGCCTTCTGGGCCGTCTCAGCCAGCTGTCGGACAGTGTAATTGTTATCCGGAGTCCCCAGGTTAAACGATTCGTTCTTCACCAGTTCCGCCGGGGCTTCAAGTACTGCCATAAAAGCCGCGGAGATATCGCGCACATGGCTCATGGGCCGCCACGGGGTGCCATCGCTTTTTATCACGATGTTCCTGCTGGTAAAGGCGTTAGCCACGAACCCGTTAAACACTATGTCACAGCGCAGATTCGGGCTGGCCCCATAGGCCGTTGCCGGCCGCAGATAGGTGATCACGAATTCATCCGTGCACAGCTTGCGCAGCTCGCACTCGCACAGCCACTTGGTCTTGGCGTAGGCGGTGATGGGGTTTTTCATATCCTCCTCGCCCACGGCTCTGCTGACGTCGGAGATGCCATATATGCTCTGAGAGGAGGTATACACGAATCGTTTGACGCCCGCCTCCTTGGCGCACTGGGCCAGCTTCATCGTGCCCTCGTAGTTGATCTCATATGTCAGCGCCTCGTCAAACTCGCCAAGAGGGTCGTTGGAAAGCCCCGCCAGATGCAGCACATAGTCCACGCCGGCGAAGTCCTCCGCAGACACATCCCGCATATCCTTTTTGATTTGCTTGACCAGCGTCTGCTTTCCATCTGTCAGATAGCAGTCCTCATAATAGCCCACGTCGTAGCCGATCACGTCGTAGCCCTTCTCCACAAGCATCGGCACCAATACAGAGCCGATATACCCCAGATTTCCCGTCACCAAAACTGTCTTCTTTGTCATCTTGTATCTCCTTCCATATAATAGCGGTGTCTTTCGTGTGTCAGCGGCCGTTGATCTGCCTGTTTTCAGGTATGTATATGCGCGCTTTTTCGCTGCATCTGGCAGAGTTTTGCCGCTCAGGCACTAATCACTTTTCTCAAGCAGCTCTCTCATCGCCTTATAGAGCCCATCTGTGTCATAACCGAATTGATGATACAGATATGGCGCATGTGCCAATGCAAAAAACTTATCAGGCAGCCCCAAAACTTTATAATTGACTGCCTGTCCGCTATCAACAATGACTGCGGCAATCGAGTCCCCCAGCCCGCCAATGATCGTATGGTCTTGTGCCACCACGATGTTTTTCGTCTTTATCGCCTCATATACCGCTGTCCGATCTATCGGCTTAATTGTATGCATATCAATGACCGTGACCTGTTTTCCCAAATCACGATATATCAATTGCGCCGCTTCCAGCGCATACTTTACTGTGATGCCTGCGCATATGAACGTCCCATCACTCCCTCGGCGAAGAAAGTCCGCGCGGCCGATCTGGTAATCATAGTTTTCAGGGTATATTTGCGGAACCGGTTCAATCCCGATGCGAAAATATAGCGGGCCTTTAAAATCAATGGATGCCAGCATCATCTTCTTTGCCTGTGTAGCGTCGCAGGGCTCCAGTACAGTCATTCCCGGCATCCCTTTTACGACCGCAAAGTCTTCCAATCCCCAATGTGTAGCCCCGGAGATACCGCCAGAAACACCCGCATATGTCGCGATGAATCGGACATTCAAGCTGTCATAAGCAACATCTGTTCGGATCTGCTCACAGGCGCGCAGACTCATGAATGGCGCCATGGTAAACGTATAAGAAATAAAACCTTCCCGTGCCATACCCGCAGCAAAGGAAACCATCGTTTGCTCAGAGATACCCACGTTGAAAGCTCTGTCTGGGTATTTTTTCATAAAAGCGGCCGCGCGGCTACTCGCCATCACATTGGCGCTGACAGCAACGGCTTTCTTCTCTCTGTCCCCGACCTGTACCATACCTTCGCCGATCGCGTCACGGAGAAATGAAGTCTCGTTCATGTCTTCCACCTCACTTCAAACTCTTTCTCAAGACGCGTCGTCGCCTCTACAAGCTGCTCGTGCGTGATCTTTCCTGTGTGCCATTTTGCCTGGTTCTCCATATAAGGCACACCTTTTCCCTTAACTGTATAGCACACGAGCACTACCGGTTTCTTGGAATCAGCAGGCGGTAACTGGTCAAAGGCTTTCTTGATCTGCGATATATCATTTCCGTCGAGCTCTCTAACATCCCATCCGAAAACTCTATACTTTTCCGCCACATCTCCCAAGCCGCTCAGACGTTCAGTCGTATCATCGCCCTCCAAACCATTACGGTCAATAATGCCAACCACGTTTCCAAGATTGTAATGTGCGGCGTTCATAGCCGCTTCCCAAATCGAACCTTCTTCCTGCTCACCGTCTCCCATAATTGTATAAACACGGCTAGTCCAATTCCCTTTTAGTCTGAGGGCAGCCGCCATCCCTGTCGCTATCGGCATCCCATGGCCCAAGCTTCCCGTAGATACCTCCACATACGGGTTGATCAGAGCGCATGAATGCATTGAGAATCGACCGCCATCTGTAGCATATTCATCCAGTATCACCTGTTTATCGAAACATCCTATGGCCGCTTGATTGAAAGCTGTTACTGCAGATGCATGCCCTTTGGATAAAACGAACCGGTCTCTTCCCTCCCACTTTGGGTCTTTCGGGTCATATTTCATCTGATATTGCCATAAGACCGTCATTATATCTGCGATCGAAAGATCTCCGCCAATATGGATAACTTGTTTCTCACATAGCTCCAATAGTGATTCTCTGATCTCAAGCGCAGCCCTTTCAAGCTTTTCAATGGTATCAATCATCAGATATGGTCCAGCTCCCTTCCTCACCTGCGATGATATATCCGCTAGGGTTTGATCGTCCTCAATCCCCGCCAATCCATCGTGGCCACTTCCACGTTCGGCGAACACTTTTCCCTGATCTCATCTACGAGCTCATCCACATAGAGCGGACCAAGGATCAATATTGTATCCACCGGCTCCAGCTGATAGTGCTCAGGACCAAAGATGGGAACATGGCTTCCCGGTGCAAAACGGCCCTTTTTAAACTCCGCGTTGTCAATGATATAAGAAACCTCTCCGCCAACGCCGGAAATAGACAGCACCGTAAAGGCGAAATGCCCGGCACACCAAACGGCGAGTTTTCCGCCGTTTTGCGTCCGCTCCCTGACGAATGAGCGAAGCTGCTCGGCCAGCGGTTCCACATCCGCCCAATATGTATGCAGATCAAGCGGCACCCGTTTGCGTGCGATCGCGTATATATATAGCTGCGCTGTTTCTCCATGCTCCAGCACGTCAAAGCCGTTTTTCTGAAGCAAAAACCGCAGTGTGTCTTCGCTGTAGTAGGCGATGTGGTCGCGCACAAGATCATAGAATCCGCCGGGTTTAAGAAGGTGCTCCAGACTGGGTACCATGAACAGGCAAACGCCTCCCGGCACAAGATTCCGAGATGCACACTGCATCATGGCGTTCGGATCGAGCAGCCTCGCGGGATAGGCGAATGACACGACCGCGTCGAAAGGTCCGCCGGCAACGACCGTGTCCGCGTTTTCAGGGTCGCCCTGGACTACGTTGACATGCTCCTTCGCCCGCGCGATCTTCACAAATCCCTCGTTGTACTCAACGCCATATCCATGCACGCCGTATTCTGTCATCTCCGTCAGCGTTTTGAGGAAGCCGCCCTTCCCCGCGCCGATCTCAAGTATCTTTTTCCCTTGCAGGTCATATGTTTCGATCAGGTGCTTATACTGCTTCCGGCGCAGAGCGATCAGCACCTCGCTCCGCTCCCCGGCACGCGTCGAATCTTTATAATAAGGTACGGGCTCGCCGTTGAACTGCACCAAGCCACACGCACTGCACTGGCAGAATTCCAGATCGATCGCTCTATCCTGCGCCACGTTGTCTTTCGTGGGCAGATCCTGAGCCACAGCCGGCATATTGCGGCAAACATAGATAGGCTCAGCCAACAGCGGCTCGCCGCAGACGATGCAGTGTCTTCTCATCTTAATTCCCTCTCCATTTTCTCAAGATACATTTGATAACTCTGCAATTGACGATCTTTCGCGGAAAGGATCGGCGCTTCCGCCAACGGCCATTCTATACGCAGCGTCGGATCATCCCACCGTACCCCACCAGCATATTCAGCGATAAAAGGCCCGCCATACTGACAGGAAATCAAACAGTCCTCCAGCGCAAGAGAACCAAATGCACATCCATCCGGGACGAAAAGCCCCTGCCGATCACATTCGTTCAATTCCATGCCAACGCATTTCCCCAACGTCTGGCTGTCACAGCGCAGATCTGTCACCACAGCCCAGATCGCGCCCGACAAGCATCGTATAAGTCTCGGCTGCGGTCCCCGGGTCTGAACGTGAAGCCCGCGGATCACATTCTTTCTGCTGTGGATATATGCCGTTTCGTGCGGCTCAAACGCCAGACC
Organism: uncultured Acetatifactor sp.; assembly: GCA_947631615.1. Taxonomy (GTDB): domain Bacteria; phylum Bacillota; class Clostridia; order Lachnospirales; family Lachnospiraceae; genus Acetatifactor. The sequence goes on along the minus strand of CANRLX010000035.1, from coordinate 16,198 downwards.
GAACCGGGAGAACAGATCTCTGGAATAATCCTTGACCAAGTCGCCGCGCTCATCCGAAGATAAAAAAGGCACAATGAGCATCACGTCATCAATTGGCAATTTCTTTGCCTCAAACTGTTGAGTCATGTCATTACCTCAAAGCACATAGATCGATCAATCCCATATCTTCCAGGGCGCATTGCCGGATGCCCATGCAGCTTCCAACTGACGCCTTTCACCCATTGTATCCATACACTGCCAAAAGCCGCGATGCGTATAGGCTGCAAGCTGACCGATATGTACAAGCTCTCCCAGAACGTCATATTCCAAAATCGTTTCATCGCCGGGAATGTAGTTGAATACCTCTGGTTCGAAGACCATGAAGCCAATATTGATCAAGTCACCATCCAGGTTCGATTTCTCTCGAAACGCCTGCACCGTTCCATCCTCTCTGATATCGAGAACGCCTTTGTTTTGCCGAAAGTTATACGCCGATACCGTACCGATCTTCCCGTGCGCCTTATGGTATCTGAGCACTTCCTCGATATCCACGTCGCCGACGCCATCGCCGTATGTGATCATAAATGGTTCATTGCCTACGTATTTCTGCACGCGCTTCAGTCGTCCTCCCGTCATTGTGTTTAGACCTGTATCCACAACTGTCACGTGCCATGGTTCACTATGCTTGTCCCGCATTATGACCCTGTTTCCATCGGAAAAGTCAAACGTGACGTCTGACGTATAAAGGGAATAGTTAGCAAACCATTCCTTAATGCAATGCTGCTTATATCCGGCGCAAATGACAAAGTCATTGAACCCATAATGAGAATATATTTTCATGATATGCCATAAGATCGGCATATCTCCGATCTCTATCATTGGCTTCGGTTTGAGGTGAGACTCCTCCGAAATACGTGTGCCAAATCCACCTGCTAAAATCACGACTTTCATCATTCATCACCCTTTACCTGATTGATGTCATGCTGAGCATCTCTGAATCTCTTAAATATGTTTACATTACGCGGAAGTATTGCAAGGGAAGATACCAAATACCCAAGGAAAATATAGTTGACCCCAACTGTCTTTGCAAACAATATAGTTAGGATAATATTCAACCCGCCCGAAATCAATGAAACAGATACATATGGCTCCTGTTCATGCGCCCGGACATAGCTTGCAAGCCCATTGGACATCAGGGCTACAAAGTAGCCGCCAAAAAGGATCAATATAGACCAGATAGGCAGGGTCCTATTCCAGACAATGCCTTTCAGGAAGCTGATATTCCCAAGCACAATGACTGCAAGCATTCCAAGTGAAAAGGTGGCGCCTGAATATATCAGATTACGCTTTAAAAGACGATCCATCCCTTTCCAGTCTCTCTTCTCTACCGACATATTGTAATGGGGAATAGAAATAATGTTCCAAACGCCTGCAACGGAATAGACCGCTTGAGCGATCGACAAACCATATCCGACCTTACCGGCGACCGCAGAGCCTTTGAGAGAAAAAGCTAATGGATTATAGAGCTGCTGAGCCAGGGTGCCACTGATAAAACTAATGGCATACCTTCCAAGCAATGGCAGAATATCTTTCGCCCAAGGAACGCTCACAGCATTCCGATAGCGTATCATCTCCCTAATGATCGGCCCAAAGGATTTTAGCAGTAAAACAATTGCAAAAGCAGAGCCCAGCAGGAGAGAAACACCGATCGAATAAAGACCATATCCACGCCAAAGCATAAAGATAGAAACCAGACATTGAATGGTACTCGAGACGATGCGTATTCTCTGCGTGACTAAAAACTGATTGCACCCCTCAAAGAATGAAAGAAACAACTGCACTGCAAAGTTCACGACTGTAGCCACTACATAGATCGACCATTGGGGAAGCCAGACCACACCATCCGATCTGAAAGAAAACAGACAGAATCCGACAGAAAATACAATGATCGTTGCAGCGGTAACAATTAAAAGAGTCGCCAATAAAAGGAAACGGAACAGAGAAGAAAGGCGGTAACAGTGATCCAAATCTCCCTTGAGCGTTTTTTCTTTTAAGTTGAGCGTCAGAAAAGCACATTCATGGGCAGCGAAGAGTGTGATGATCGACGTAAAACCCATGTCAGCAAGCGTCGTCAACGCCGCAACGCTCTTAAATGTAAACCAATAACCCTGCGTTTGCTCATCTAGAAATATAGGAATAAAAATCAGGATTATTGGATTGAGAACGATTTTAAGGACATAATTACAGAATGTAACAAATACACCTGGTTTAAATATTGTCTTTAAAAACTTTTTGATCTCACGCATCACTTATCACTAGCACATCCCATATATTCTGCTAACTCTTTATTCTTGTTTTTGGAGTTCAAATATCTATATCTCTCAATAAGACTACGTGCTTTTTTATAATAATGACGAATGCCAAGATATGGAAAAATCAACGGCAAAAAGACTGAAATCATCACAGTCTCCACAGGCATAAACTCATAAAACTCGCGCAACACATTTATCCCAAAACTTTTATTATCCGACAACTCCATGGCCCCATAATACTCACGCAACACATCCATGTTTAGTTTTTTATCTCCACACAAGACAAATTTATAAATCACCAGCCAAGAACGAAGAGCTGCATGACGCATTCGATATGCGATCAGATTCTCGATCTCAGCTTTAGAATAACTCTCACCAATTGCAGCACGAAGATAATCGTTATAAGTCTTTGCAAGAAAAGCACTTCTTACGGGTCCCCAACTACTATTTGAACCAGCAATAATACATATTTCATCAACAAGATATGCGGCACCTTCATTCGCAGATAAAAAAGTACTGGCTAGTTGAAAGATTTTATCTCCATCGTTGCGTGAAAGCAAGTGATAAAATGAAGACATTAGATAAAGATTGGATGTAGAAAACAGCATTGAAGTATCGATCTTTTTATGAGTCTCTATCGCACATCGCTTGCCATCCTGGAAATATCCTTCTTCTACATGATACATACGGTTGACAGGAACCTTCCCTATCTTGGTAATATCACTGATCCTTGCAGCATTCAGGTGTATCCATGTCACATCAGGATGCTTTTTAAGAATTTCTGCTACCTTTCTGACTGTACCATTAAGAAGCAGGTCATCATCACCAACAATCCAAAGATACTTCCCGGATGCATGATTAGTAGCATTTATAAAGTTTGTATCTTGTGGGCTGTGTTTATCAAGAACACTATATATAAAGTCATATTTCTCCTTAAGTGATCTTACATATTCAGTAACAGCCTCTTTTCCATCCTCTGCCGGATTGATTGAAACAATGACTTCATACAGATCATCACCCTCGTCTTGGACATTTCGGAGCAATGGTTCCAGGGTGCATTGCAACTCGCACAGCCTGTTATAGACAGGAATACAAATCGATACAAGCTTCAAAAAAACACACCTCACATTAATATTGACAGGTCAAAACCAGAAAAACTATCGGGCTGAATCAGTACCAGCTCATCACAAATCCTTCAAAGTTCACTCAGCTAATTGTATTCTAAACAACCATGAATTATAAGGCAGATATGAATAGTTGTAATTTGCAACATGCTCTACAGAATGTATAACATTATAGCAATAGACCCCACAGTATAGAATCAACCCAAGCATAACCACCTCTCTGATATATGGTGATTTAACACACTTAAGAACTTGAGGAAATAAGAAAATCTCAAAGACTCTAAAGTAAAACAGTCCTCTGTTATTAATTGCTGCGTTATTTCTAAATATGTAATACAATATAGTACTGATAAAATACAGATTAATATAAATATTATTTCTGTCTCTGGACTCCTCATCGCCGTATCTTCTAAGGAACTCAACGAAAAACACAAGCATAATAATTCTTTGGAGATCAAGGACTTCAAACGGTGTGGAATTGGAAAACGCATCACCCAAATAGATCTCATATTTCAAAAGTCCAAGTTTTGACAGCATCCATTGGATAGGAACATATGCTATTTCCAAAACGTTTGTAAAGGATAATGCGAGCGCGACAAGCGAACACCCGTAAAGCATTTTTCTGGAAAAGTATCTTGTACCAATATAATAAGAAACCAAAAAAATAATCGATGTATAATGGAACAACATTGCCAGAAACGTCACAATCGCAAACTTTACTGGTTCTCGTTTTTCAATATATATCGTTGCCCAAAGTGTCAAGGACAGCGCTGCGCCCTGTCTGATGACTCCCATGTCAAAGCTAATATATAGAAGCGAGTAATATATAAGTAATGATACAAATGCATAAGGCGATATCTGCTGAATCACCTTGGCCTTTATTGAGCATGAGACAAGAGCTGTAAGCAGAAGGAACAGGTCAAAGTTATCTGTGAGTTTTGCAAGTACAACAAAGAAAAATTCCGTTTTTGAAGAAAACAAAGTAGAATCATTGATTACCCTATTGAATATTCTTTGATATGTCATATAATCTGTTCCCAGATTCTTTCTGCTTCCAGCAAAAGCAATCAACAATCCACATATCAAAACAAATACGAGCCTATATATAGTGGATCTATTAACGAGTGAAATTTTGTTTCGTTTCTTTGCTACTTCTGCTATTGACAGCGAAGCTAACATTGAAAATATAACACCATATACCACGCCAAATTACCTCATAACAGGACAATTGAGACATCATTTCCTCATTTATACTTTGTATCAAAAGGTATTAACGCAGAAGGATAACATACTATTATTCCCGCCCATACTTATCGTCGTATCTCTGTATATCGTCCTCGCCGAAGTAGTCTCCCATCTGCACCTCGTTGAGGATCAGCGTCTCCTCTGATGTATTTGTCAGTCTATGCTTGCAGCCTTTGGGGATAAAGAAAGTCCCTCCCGGCATGACCGGGTGTACCGAATCTCCCATTTGCAGCAGACCTATACCGCTGATGATGGTCCAATACTCTTCCCGGTGTTGATGGCTCTGTAGACTGAGCGCCTGCCCCGGCATTATGTATAGGACCTTTCCCTGGAAAAATTCGTTCAAGACTGTTGTCTTATAAAACCCCCACGGACGGGAAAATATCTCATGCTCCAGTAAGTTCTCATCAATAGAACTGAAGTCGTAGTCGATCTCAAACCGTTGATTTTGCAGCAGCAATACATTCAACGCCCGGCGTGTGATAATGTTGCAAAGCCTGCGGTCCTCATCAATCACCGGCAAAAACTTTATCTTGGGATTCTTGAAAGCAGATAAGACCTCCGGCAGGCCCGCATCGTTTCGCACAGAAACAAACTCCCTGTAAATTGCAAAGCTGATCGACTGGTCCAGTCCCAATTCTTTCAGAACTGCGCGCCGGACATCTCCGTCTGTCAGTGTCCCGGCTACCTGTCCATCGTCGTCTACGGCAATCAGGAACTTCACTTTATTCCTGTCCATCTGACTCAGCGCTTGACGCAGTGTATTATTTACTTTTACTACATATCGCTCCATTCAATTACTCACCAAATCGTTCTGCCACCATCCAATACAACTGTTGCACCGGTCATATAAGAACTGGCGTCGGAAAGCATGTAGAGCACAGTGCCCACATACTCATCCGGCCGTGACATTCTCCCCATTGGGATAAGCTTCGATATCTTCTCAATAAAGGCTGGGTCCTGCCCGTTCTCCAGACTGGCTGGGCAGAGCGTATTGACCCGCACCCCCTGCTTTGCCCAGTAGACAGCCAGATATTTGGTAAGTCCCATGATCCCATGTTTGACCACGGAGTAAGACACCGGCTTGACGATCTGTTGAGACTCCGGTATCCCCTCCTTGCGGTAGATGCTCTGATTCGGCGCGATAATGCCATAGTCAGAGGAGATGTTGATGATTACACCTTTCCCCTGCTCGACCATTGCCTGGCCGAACACCTGCGCACACAGAAGCGACCCGGTCAGGCCCACGGCAATATCGTCGTTCCACATATCCACGGGGAAATTGTGGAACTGGATCGCACCCAAATTCTTCGATCCACCCTCCACTTTGGGATTGTTAGCAGCGTTGTTGATAAGCCCGTCGATGTGCCCGTATTTTTCAAGCAGTGCATCCCGGACTTGGCAAAGGGCATCCTTGCTCGTAATATCCGTAACAAATGTCTCAATCCTTGCAGAGGGATAGTTCTCTTCCAGCAATGCTTTTGTTCTGTCCATACCCCCCCGGATAACATCCAGTAATACCGCAACGCCATCGCCGGAGAGAATGGCCTCAGCGTGCTTTCTGCCCAGCAGTCCTCCGCCGCCAGTCACCAGACACACCTTGTCCCGAATGGAAAAAAGCTCACTGTTCATGCCTGTACCTCCTTCAATGATACGATCATATTATCTTTCGCCGCTGTCTTTGCTGCACAGGCCATGCGCAGGCTCACCGCACCCTCTTCCAGCGTCAACATTAGCTGCTTCCGGGTTTTGACACAGTCCAGAAACGCCTGCATCTCATCTACGAACATCTGGTTGCGCTCAAAATCGGGGAACTCTTCCCTCTCCACTTTGTCCCCCCAGCCTATCGTTACGGTTGCCGCAAGCAGATCAACCTCCACCCAGCCGTTCTCACAGACAACGCGACAAAACCGCCGCGGCGGATATTGGAAGAAATCCGCATGGGCGCTGACCGGAAACGCGCCCAACGGACCGTTCATCCAATAGACAGCCTCGCAATAGTCCTCCACGCTGATGGTCAGCCCACTGTTCTTCCCGCAGAAAGCAGCAACTTTTTCCGGCTCACCAAATATCCACTGCAGATAGTCCAGCTCGTGGATCTGCTGGTTCATCATCACGCCGCCGCCTTGATCCTTTCTGGCCATATATGTATCGGCATAGTTCTCATATGTGTGCATCGTAGTCAGCCGCTCACCGATCTCTGAGCGCACGGATATGATAGGACCCAGCTCCCGGGACTGTACTATTTCCTTCATTCTCCGCAGGCAGGGATGGAACCGATTCTGAAACCCCACGAACACGATACGGCCTTGGTCTTTTGTCACCTGCATCAACTCGTTCACGCCCGCCATGTCAAAGGAAATGGGCTTTTCCAGAAATACATCACAGCCCGCTTTGACAGCTTTCAGCGCGCATGGAATATGCTGGCTGGTTATATTCGTCACATAGGCGATATCAGGCTTCTGCGCCAAAGCCTCGTCCAAATCGTGATAGCTCCTGACAGAGAACTCTTCCTCCAGGCAAACACCCTCGCGTATCTGCATCGTATTTGAGAATGTGCGCTGTAAACCACGGACTCGATACGCCAAAAATTCAGCATCATCACCCAGATAAGCTGCAAGGTTGCGCAGATGACGCTGACCTATGCTGCCCAGGCCGATCATCAGTATTTTCACATCGGTCCCCCTGTTTTCTCGCACTGCTCCATGTATCGCATGATTCTATTATCAAAATTATCAAATCCGCCGACCGCTCCTGCTGCCTCCTCAAACTCTCGCTGGGTATCAATGTCGACTGTATCCGGCACCTCAAAACCGATCATACGTTTCCCGTGCAGGAGCCGATGCTCAACAATGTGTTGGGTCTTCAGCACATCAACATAACCGTCTGGGATATACATGGCCGGGAAACCCTGACGCGGTCCGTTCGCCTCATCCAATGTGATCCCATTAAAAGTCTGATAATATCCATCCTCCGACTTCCAAAACCACTTGAACGGACAAACGTCTGTCTTATGCGCAGAACGAAGAGAATCTGCGCTTTGGTCCGCAGTCATCCGCTCGATCGCATCTTGGATCACCGCTATGTCCCGCAGTGGCGCCGTAGGGCGCAGATGTACCCAGAATTCCGGCAGCTTATCCTCATGTTCATCCAGCCAGGATATAGCGTGAAGCATAAACTCAAGGTCAGTCGCCATATTTCCGGACAGTTCCGCTGGACGCAAAAAAGGTACATCCGCTCCATACAGCCGCGCGATCTGCGCGTACTGCTCGGAGTCTGTGGACAGAATGACCCGTTGTATGCCCGGCGTCAATTTCCCCGCCGCGATGCTGTACGCCATGAGCGGATGCCCTGCCAAAGGCTTTATATTTTTATTTTTCACACCCGTAGATCCGGACCGAGCCGGCACGATAGCATAGACCAGACCTTTTTGGATCGGTTTCATTTCCCAGCATCCTTCCGTCCGTTCAAAATCTCCCGACTGAGCTGGCGAATTACGCCGCAGCCGCCATTTTTCTCAGAGACCCAGCCGCTTATCGCCAGTACCTCTGGCTCCGCATCCTTTGGGCAGCCGCAGGCACCCACCGCTTTCATGGCTTCCAAATCATTGACATCATTGCCGATAAACATTGTTTCCTGCAGTGAAATATCATTCTGCTCACAACACTCCTGCACCGCCCGCAGCTTATCCTCAACCGCATGAAGCACACTGATTTTCAGTTTCTGGGCCCGGTGCTCAACAATGGGATTGACCTCTGTAGATATGATCACCTGTCGGATGCCGGCTTCTCTGAGCAGCCGTATGCCCATGCCGTCACCACGGTTAAAAACTGCCGATTCCTCACCCGTTTCAGACACGATGACCCGGTTATCCGTGAGCACTCCATCACAGTCATAGATGAGCAAACGAATGTTTGAAAGGTCCATACGCTTCAGTGTTTCCGGTACTTGAGCTTGTCCCGCTGAACCTGCTCGATCGGCAGTATCTCGGAGGATTTGTACGTAAGCGAATCATGGACAGCGTTCAAGTCCCGGACGAGCTGCCGGACACCATCCGGCTCTAGGGACGCAGCATGATCTGTCCCCTTCCATGTCCTGTCGAGAGTGTAGTGACGCTCTATGATGCTGGCACCCAGCGTATATGCAGCTATATCCACGGCAGTACCCAAGTGGTGCCCCGAAAAGCCGATCGCCTTTACCCGGTCCTCATACATCTCCCGCATACGGTTTATCTCCAGCAGGCAGATGTCCTTGTAGGGCACCGGATATCCGGAAGTGCAGTTGAACAACACCAAATCCTTTGCCCGTCCGTTCTGCTCAAACAAACGGACGATCTGCTCTTCCTCCTCATGACTCGTCATGCCGAAGGAGAGCTGTATCTCGCCCCGGTAATTCTCACAAAGCCATTGCAGCATCTCAAAATGCGTGTTGCAGGCCGAGGGTATCTTGATATACTCCGGCTCCAGCGACGCGATCTCTTTGGCGCTCGTCATGTCCCAGACAGAGGTGGCGTATGTAATGCCCGCCTCCTCACACCATTTTTTGAGCTGAGCGTGCTGTTCCACGGTGAACTCCAAAAACTCCCGGTGCTCTCCGTAGGTCTTCCCATAAGAATTGACGGGATTCGGATGCGGCGCATTGTACTGTTCCAGTGTCAGCAACTCTCTGGGGCAGCGCTTCTGGAATTTGATGGCGTCTGCTTTGCAGTAGTACGCGGCAACGTAGATGAGCTCTTTTGCGATCTCCATGCTGCCCATATGGTTGCAGCCCGCCTCCGCGATTATGTACGGTTTCTTATAGTTCATAGCTCCTCCTGCAAAAACATATTGATTATTGTAACGCTCGCCTCCTAATGGATAATATTTATTTAAACATATCTTTTATAATCTTCACCATCTCATCAACCGCGCAACAAACCGACACTTCACTTCTCTTATAATATGAAGGTTCGAACCCCGGGATGTGCATACAGACAACGGGTAACTGTGCATTTACAGACCAAAAATCAAAAACAATTGTTGAATAATATGTAATTAGTAAATCAATATTTCTGTGCCTTAATTTAGTTTCGACCTGACAATCAGGATGCTGTTTCAGAAATCCAGCATACTGTGCCAGTTTTTCGCGGTAGTGCGGATAAATAACAAATGCAAATCTGTTATAATCTAATTTAGATATAAGTTCAGATGCCAGCCATATTGTCTTATCCGTCAACCAATCCTGGCTAGCAATTGCGATTGTAATCTTGCCGCCAGAGGCAAATTCCCCCCAGTTTAATGTGCTCGTAAAACCTTCGCAAATGTATTCACAATCAGCATTTAATATAATCTCTCTAAAAATGTTCTCTTCAAATTGGTCAAATATATGCATCTCATCACAATACACTTTTGCTGGTGCATGTATATTGATGATCATACCTTCCTGTATTCCTACCAGCCGGATACCAAGGCCATGTCCCAAGTAACTTAACAGTGTGCAATACCTCTCATAAGTATTAGGGCTGAAGATTTCTTTCGGTTTAAACTCATATAAGTATGATGCGATCACATAGTATTCCAAAACATGGTGCATATATCCATGCAATTCTGTCCTATGTCGGTAATATAGTTTTACTCCTTGCACAAGCATTCCAATACGGGTACTTATTCTATATGGAGAAAAAACGCTCAAATTTTTCCTTATCCCAGCAACACTTGAGTTCAATTTAGAAAAACAAAAAAGTTCATCATTATCAGCATATCGCAGTAATTGTTTTTTATTAAGTGTCGAGATCGCGCAAACCATACGTTTGCTCATTATGTTTCGTTTCGGAGCGAAAAATACCATAATCGCAAGCCAGATATAATACTTAATTATGTAAGAAATTCCTCTCTTGGCCTTATGTTTTTTGGTGTAGCATTTGAAATTTGAAATGCTTGCAGTCATCGCATTAACAATCAGTTTTTCATCCACGGCATTAGATTCCCCCTTGTAATCAACGTAGAAGATTCGTCTTCTCCCAATAATTCGTATTCATGCTTAGCCTTTTCACCTGATTTAAATTATACCTTCTGTAATGTCTGCCGTCATAATGTCCAATATATCTGGCCAAACAGTCAATGCAGAAATAGATCCCCATAATAATATGTCCTCTTTTTAGCAGCTCGCTTAGTACATATTTTGTCAGTTTCATACCCTCTTGTGTTGTACTAACATTCGTAAAGAGTGCTTTATTAATTTCAATTTCCGCACCTATGTCAAAATTTCTTTTATATTGTTTAATTAGCGAATAATCATGCGAATGATAAACCTCTGCTTTTGCTGCATAAGCGATCTTATATCCGGCAAAAATCAGTTTAGCAGCTAAGATCATATCACTACATATTAATGTTGGTGCTTGGTACATACCGACGGAATCGATTTGCTTCCTTCGATATGCTGAACAACAATCTGACAAATAGAATGTTTTAATCCCCATTGCTGAAATGTCGGTCTTGCTACGAATAAAACTATAACTCTTATAATTAAATTGACGAACCAATTTTTCTCTCAATGTTGCGTCTGGATATGCAATTTGACGTCCCGAGCAAGCGGCAATATTCTCATCAATTAACAATGGCGAAATTAATTTTTCAATATAATCTTTATGAATAGGCGTCACATCTTGCGAGAGCATCAGTATAATATCACCAGTCGATGCTTGAATGGCTTGATTTCTCGTTCCTGCATGATCGAAACTCTCTCGTTTTACCTCGATGACTTTAACTTTTTCGTATTTCTGACATAACTCTATCGTTCTATCAACTGACTCAGAGTCAATTACAATTATCTCGTCCGGCTCAACAGTTTGAGAGTTGATAATGTTTATTAGCTTATCAATATATCCTTCAGCATTAAGCGTCGGGATGATAAGACTGATTCTTTTGCCGTTATAGGACATTTTTCACCATACTCCCCTCGAACATACTTTTACGTCCTTCCATATAAACTATTAGGTTGCCAGGAATATGACTATACTCACCACCAGCCACATAGGCGGTCCATGAATAGGAGACGGGCATTTAGGTATCGTATCTGTGTTGGGCCGCGACTTCATTCCATACTCATCTACCAAGCAGAAACTAGTATGTGCCCTTACGACGAACTACTACGCCTACTGTAGAAAGCAATATCTTTAGGTCTACTGCTACACTTTGGTGCTCCGCATAGTACAGCTCCAGTTTCTGCCGCTCACCGCTCTCATATGTGCAGTCGCTCCGCCCGTTGGTCTGCCAGTACCCTGTGATACCGGGCTTTACAGAGAGAAACAGTTCCTGCTCCTCACGCGTATAGAACTTGTCCAGTTCCTCCCGCATGATTGGCCGGGGGCCCACAAAGGACATATCCCCTTTCAGCAGCACGTTGTACGGTATCTGCGGCAGCTCGTCCAGCGATGTCTTGCGCAGCAGTGCGCCGAAGCACTTCTCGCCGTCTCCCGGCTTCTTATACCCCAACAGACGTGGATCGTCCCGCAGCTTGAATTCCTTTTTGTATTCCTCCAGCTGCTCCGGCGTCAGCATCCGTTCCAAATTATCCGAGCCGTTGCGCATGGAGCGGAACTTCAGCACTGAGACTGCCCGTCCATCCTTCCCGATACGCTTGTGTATATAGAAGGGATTGCCCGGGTCCTTGATCGCGATCATCGCGGCAATGATAGCCATGGGGATAAGGAGGACCAAACTCAAAATGAGCGCAAAAATGATGTCAAACGAACGTTTAACGACGAGATATGTACGCTTGTTTCCCTTATGCGCCTCAGAGCGAACGGCTGCCGATGCACCGCCCTGCTCGTATTCCTTTTTCTCTGTTATTTGGTCCAATATCGTTCTTCCTGTCTATCGCTCGATTATGGCTCGACTCTCGTGCCCCAGTTCATCCCCAGCCGGTTCAGCTTGTTGATGCGTTCATTCGCTGCCACAGCATCGGCTCTATCCGTGTCCTGGAGCATATACTTTTGTCTTCTCACCCATTTCCCCAGCGCAAAGCCGTCCGGGGAGATATAGGCCGCCGGCATGTCCAGCGTGCCGTGCTGCCGGTAATACGCCTCCGCTTCCGCATACGCCCGGCTCCATTGGCTGTCGAATCGGCCGTCCCACTGCATCCCTATCGCGTCCAGACGGGCGATCTGCTCGCCCGTCAGCGGACGCTGCCGGCTCTTGCCCTGCCTTGTCTGCCGCAGGTTCCGTATCCAAGCTCCCAAACTAAAGCCAGTGTCCGTCTTGTACCCTGCCGGCACATTCAGGTCCCCGTGCTCCTTGTAGTACCGCAGTGCCTCCAGATAGTTCTGCTCCCACCGCACACTGACGGCGTCCCACTGCATCCCGATCGCATTCAGCCGCTCTATCCGCTCCTCTGTCAGCACCGTCCGCTGCTCCCCATTGGCGTGCTGATCCCGCAGATTCGATATCCACTTCCCCAGCCGGAAGCCGTCCGACGTGACATACCGCGCCGGCACCAGCAGGTCGCCGTGCTCGGCGTAATAGGCATGGGCGTATCGGTAGTTCCGCTCCCATGCCGTCTCCAGCCGGTTGGCCCATATCATCCCAATGCTGTCCAGCCGGGCGATCTGCTCCGGCGTGAGACGCCCCGCCTGACGCCCGCTGCGCACCAGCCGCTGGGTCGTGATCCACGAGCCCAGACTCAGCCCGTCCGCTGCATACCGCTTCGGCACGTTCAGATCCCCATGCTCGGCGTAGTACGCGCTGGCCGCCTGATAGTACTGCTCCCATGTCCCGGTGAGCGCGTTTTGCAGCTCCTCAAAGAGCCGGCGGCAGTCCCGCACCTGCTCGATCACCTGAAACCGCTCTGTCACGACCCGCTCGCCCTCACCGGCGAGGTACATCCGCTGGACGGCTGTGGTCATCTCCTCCTGCAGGGCGCTGATGCTCAGCAGGTTCTCCACGTTGTTCACCACGTCCAGTATCAACGGCACTGCCTCGTCTCCCGCCGTGAGCGCACGCCCGATCTGCTGCTTATACACGATGGGCGACACCGTTGGCCGGAACAGGATCACACCGGAGATGCCTGACACGTGGATGCCCTCATTGAGCATATCCACGCAGAACAGCAGCTTCAAATGCTCGCTCTCGTCCGCTTTGAACGCCGCAAATGCCCGGCTGGTGGACGGGTCCTCCGAATACACCGTGTAACAGTGAGGCTCATTGTCTATGGCTCCGAACCACTCCGGCACATGACTGCGCATCTCCCGGATATGCTCCACGTTGGCGCAGAACACGATATATTTGCCGCTCTTGTTGGTGATATGCCGCCGGAAGATCACGTCCAGCCCGTCCGCCTGTTCCAGCGCCCGGCGCAGAGCGTCCAGCATCTTCTGCGCATCGTCCCGGATACCGAAGGCCCGGGCGGAATCCACCCGCTTCTGCCAGCGCTCCAAGTCCTGCTGATATTTGAACACCGTCGTCACATACTTGGGCGCCGGCAGGATGCCCCGCACGATGGCCTCCCCCAGACTCATCTCGCTGGCCACATAGCTGTCAAAAAGCTCCTCCGCCAGATCCCTGTTATTGTCAAGGTAACGTACCGATGTAGCAGACAAGCCCAACATCGGGGCAGCGGGATACATTCTGCGCAGCCTCTCGATCCCCCGCGACCACTGCGCGGCGCCCGCACGGTGGAATTCATCGTACACGACGATGTCCGGCCGGACCTCCGCCAGTTCCTCTTCGCTCATGTTCATGAGCTTGGCATAGGTGAAAAACTTGATATTCTGCGGCTCATAACCGGATGTCTTTTTCAAGTTTTCCAGCTGGGTCTTGAATATGTACTCGCTGGGAGAGAGCCAGCAGATGGTCTTATCAGGGTTATCCTCACACAGCTTGAAAGCGATGAAGCTCTTGCCCGTCCCTGTGGGATGGACGACCGCCGCCTTGCCAGTCTTGGCCAGCATGGAGACCACGGCGTCATACGCCTTTTGATTGTGCGCATACAGCTCGACCACGCCGCCGCCCCCTTCCTGCTTCGTCCATCCAACGCTCAGACCGGTCCGATCCGCTTTTCCCCTGCCCGGTCAGCCGTGTTTGCCCGCTTATACTTCCTTGTTCTCCTATCTATCCTTGCTTCCGGTCCCCAGATGTCCAGCTGCCGCAGCAGCTGCCGCTGCCGTTCACTGAGCTTCTGCCGGGAGGGATAGCCCTCCATGATTCGCCGCTGTCTATACAGCCACGTTCCCAGCCAGATACCATCGTCCGTTTTGTAATCCCGGGGAATATCGGTGCAGTTATGCTCCGCCAAGTACTTCCGGCACAGTTCATACCGGTACTCCCAGGACGACGCCTTATCCCATATCATCCCGATGGCATCCAACCTGGCAATACGTTCCGGCGTAAGGTTAGAAGCTCCCTGTTTGCGCTGCAGCCGCAGGTCTACGATCCACTTGCCCAATGCCAGGCCGTCTTCCGTGATGTAACCGGACGTCAGGTCCAAATCCCCGTGAGTCCTGTAATATTTCTCCGCCGCCTGATAATTGGTCTCCCAGGACTCCGCGTGGCGGTTGCCCCAGAACATCCCGATGGCATCCAGCCGCTCGATCTGTTCTTCCGGCAGATCGCCGGCGCGGCGGCTTCTCCGTAATCTGTTTATCCATGCACCCAAGGCATACCCATCCGGGGATTTATAGCTCGCTGGCACCAGCAGGTCGCCGTGCTCCCGGTAATACTCCGCCGCCCGCAGATAGCTCCGCTCCCATTTCAGGTTCACGGCACTCCACCGCATCCCCAGCGCTTCCAGCTTCGCCACGCGCTCCGGCGTCAGCACCGCCTGCTTCTCCCCGTTGGCGTACCACCCGCGCATCCGGTTGATGAACGCACCCAAGCGGTACCCATCCGGCGACACATAGCGCATGGGAACTTCCAGATCGCCGTGCTCCCGCGCATATTCCTCACAGTGGGCCAGCGCCTTGTTCCAGGACGCCACCAAGCGGTTGTCCCATACCATGCCGATGCCGTCCAGCCGGGTAATCTGGGAATCCGTCAGTGCGCCCGTTTTCTTCCCAGCCCGAATGGCCCGCTGCGTAATGATCCATTCTCCCAGGTGCAAGCCATCTTTTGTTCGATACCCTGCCGGTATCTGCAAATGGCCGTGCTCCGCCGCGAATATGCTGGCAGCCTGAAAATACTGCTCCCAGCTGCTGGCCAGGCTCCGCTCCAGCCGCTCGAACAGCTCCCGGCAGTTCTGCACCTGCTCGATGACTTCAAACCGGTCCGTGACGATCTCGTTGCCCCGGCCCTCGCCGTAGAACTGCTGGACAGCAAGCTGCATCTCCTCTTTGATGGAGTCGATGCTGCACAGTCCCTCAAAGTTGTTCACCACGTCGATGATCAGCGGTGTTCCGCCGCTTCCTGCCGTGAGCGCCCGGCCGATCTGCTGTTTATAGATGATAGGCGACACCGTGGGCCGGAACAGGATGACACCGGAGATACCCTTCACGTGCACACCCTCGTTGAGCATATTGATACAGTACAGCAGCTTTAGTGAGTCGCTGTCATCTGCCTTGAAATCAGC
>CANRLX010000034.1 GCA_947631615.1 uncultured Acetatifactor sp. | reverse complement strand
CCTTTACGACTTTTGCAAAAAGGCCGGGACTTCGATTGGCGACCTCGAAATGCAGCTTGATTTCCTTATCAGGGAATTGTCCGAAAGCTATAAATCGGTCTTTGCCACCTTAAAGGCGGCGGGGAGCATCCGTATCGATCTGGCGCAGTTTCGGGAGATGGAGGTCTTTACCCAGTTTGCCTCCGACCTGGACAATGCCACCAAGGAGCAGCTGCAGCACGGGCATGTGCTGATGGAGCTTTTAAAACAGCCCCTGGGAAGACCTTTGAGTATGCCGGAGCAGGTGATCACGTTGGTTGCGGCAAACGGTAAGGTGTTCGCCGGCGTGCCCGTCAGGGAGGTCAAGAGCTTCCAGATGCGGCTTTTGGCATACATGGAGAGCGCGCATCCGGAGATCGCGCGCCAGCTCAGCATAACCGGTGAGCTGGACGAGGAGACAAGAGAATCGATCCTGGAGGCGGCGGAGGAATTTCGGACACAGTATGAGAGCAAGTGACAGGAGGGAAGTATCATGGCGAACATACGCGAGATACAGAGCCGAATGAAGAGTATCCGGGATACGATGAAGATCACCAATGCTATGTACATGATCTCCTCCACAAAGCTTCGCAAGGCGAAAAGGAATCTGGAGGGGACGGAGGAATATTTTTTCACGCTCCAGGACATGATCGGAAATATTGCCCGAAATATGGCGGAGACGGAGAGTATTTATTTTGACCCGCGCAGGGAAAAGCCGGAGGAAGAGCGCGTGAGAGGGCTGGTCGTCGTCACCGCGGACAAGGGACTGGCGGGCGCGTACAATCACAACGTGCTGAAGCTGGCCCAGGAACATATCGCCTCCCACCCCGCCTGCAAATTGTTTGTGGTGGGGGAGATCGGCAGGCATTTTTTTGCCCTGAGGAATATCCCCGTGGCGGAGCAGTTCCGCTACACGGCACAGAACCCCTCCCTGCACAGAGCCCGCGTTATTAGCGAGGTGATCCTGGAGCAGTTTCAGAGCGGGGAGCTGGACGAGGTATACATTATCTACACCGGCATGAAGAACAGCATAACCACGGAGACCTACGCAAAGCAGCTTCTTCCGCTTGTCAAAGACGAGGAGAGCGGCGCAGGGGAAGACCGGGGGGAGGAGCTTGTCTTTCAGCCGGATTCCTCGGCGGTGCTTAAGAACATCGTGCCGGACTGGGTGATGGGATATGTGTACGGCGCGCTGGTGGAATCCTTCTGCAGCGAGCAGAATGCGCGTATGATGGCGATGGAGGCGGCGAACAAGAACGCGTCCGCTATGATCCACGATCTGTCCATCGAGTACAACCGGCTGCGCCAGGCCGCGATCACACAGGAGATCACGGAGGTCATTGCCGGCGCCAAGGCGCAGAAGAGGAAGAAAAAGATAAACGCGGGCAGATCGTGAGGGCACGGAGGGAAAGGAGGTACTTTCGTTGGACAATACAAGACATATGGCGCGCGGACGGATCGCACAGGTCATGGGCCCCGTGGTGGACGTGGTCTTTGACGCGGACGAGCTGCCCTTTATCAAGGACGCGCTGGAAGTGGAATGTGAGGGAAAGAGGCTGGTGATGGAGGTGGCGCAGCACATCGGTGACAGCACCGTGCGCTGTATCATGCTTGCCGCCAGCGAGGGCCTCTGCAAGGATATGGAAGTGACCGCCACGGGGAAGGGAATACAGGTCCCCGTCGGCAAAAAGACGCTGGGGAGGCTCTTCAACGTGCTTGGCGAGCCCATCGACGGCGGCGGGACGCTGGAGGGGGAGGAGCACTGGGTGATCCACAGGGAGCCGCCCTCTTTCGAGGAGCAAAGCCCTGTGGTGGAGATGCTGGAGACGGGGATCAAGGTTATCGACCTTTTGGCGCCCTATGCCAAGGGCGGCAAGATCGGGCTGTTCGGAGGCGCCGGAGTGGGCAAGACCGTGCTGATCCAGGAGCTGATCCGCAACATCGCCACGGAGCACGGCGGGTACTCGATCTTTACCGGCGTGGGCGAGCGCTCCCGCGAGGGAAACGACCTGTGGACGGAGATGAAGGAGTCGGGCGTGCTGGAAAAGACCGCGCTGGTGTTCGGACAGATGAACGAGCCCCCGGGAGCGCGTATGCGGGTGGCGGAGACCGGCCTGACGATGGCGGAGTACTTCCGGGACGAGGAGCATCAGGACGTGCTTCTCTTTATCGACAATATTTTCCGTTTCGTGCAGGCGGGCAGCGAGGTGTCCGCGCTGCTGGGGCGTATGCCTTCGGCGGTGGGGTATCAGCCCACGCTTGCCACGGAGGTGGGCGAGCTGCAGGAGCGCATCGCCTCCACCAGGAAGGGAAGCGTCACCTCCGTGCAGGCGGTCTACGTTCCCGCGGACGATTTGACGGATCCGGCGCCCGCGACTACCTTTGCCCATCTGGACGCCACCACGGTGCTCTCCCGAAAGATCGTGGAGCAAGGGATCTACCCCGCCGTGGATCCGCTGGAGTCCTCCTCCCGCATCCTGGAGGAGGATGTGGTGGGAACGGAGCATTATGAGACGGCCAGAGCCGTGCAGGCGATGCTTCAGAAATATAAGGAGCTGCAGGATATCATCGCGATCCTGGGCATGGAGGAGCTGTCCGAGGAGGACAAGATCACCGTCTATCGGGCCCGCAAGGTGCAGAGATTTTTGTCCCAGCCCTTCCATGTGGCGGAAAACTTTACCGGCGTGGCCGGAAAGTATGTGCCGGTGAAGGAGACGATACGGGGCTTCCGTGCAATTTTAAACGGCGAGATGGACGCGTACCCGGAGGGAGCCTTCTTCAACGTGGGAACCATCGACGAGGTGATCGAGAAGGCGAAGACAATGCAGCAGGCGGAAGCCTGAAATGGAGAGATAGAGCATGGAGACCTTTCATCTGAAAATCCTGGCGGCGGACAACCGGTTCTATGACGGCCTCTGCCAAAGTCTGATCGTGCCGGCGCTGGACGGGGAAAAGGAGATCCTGGCGCACCACGAGAATATGGTGATCGCGACGAAGGAGGGGAAGCTTCGTTTTCGCGAGGAGGCGGGCGCAGACTGGCGCTATGCGGTCGTAGGCATCGGATTTGTGCACATTGCCGACAATCATGTGACCATGCTGGTGGACACGGCGGAGCGTCCGGAGGATATCGACAGGGTCCGGGCATTGCGCGCGCTGGAGCGGGCGCAGGAGCAGCTTCGGCAGAAGCAGAGTATTCAGGAGTATCATGTCTCACAGGCGTCTATGGCAAGGGCGCTGGTGCGCCTGAAGGAGAGCGGAAGCTCCAGCGGAGACATGCCTGTGTGATAAGAGGATATTGCAATGGAGCATCTGAAAAAAAATACGAAGGCGCCGTCCTATGTGGCGCTTTTCGTGTGTCCGGTCATCACGTTTTATCTGTTTGACTTTTATACCCACAATCCGTTTGTCACCATGGATTTCAAGACGCAGCTTTTGAACATGGTGTTTTATGTGCTGTCGGGCCTGCTTTTTCTGGGCGTCTTTCGGTATGTGCGCCTGGCGCTTATGCTGCAGAGCGCGCTCTTTATGATCGTCGGCCTGGTCAACTATTATGTGCTGAGCTTCCGGTCGTCGCCCATTATGCCGTGGGATATCTACTCGGTGAAGACTGCGGCCGGCGTCGCGGACAATTACGATTACCGCCTGGGCGCGGGGCCGTTTGCGGTGCTTGCAGGGTTTGTGATCCTGCTTGCGGTGGAGAGCCGTTTCGCCGCGAAGGCGCCGGCGAAAAAGCGGTGGAGGGGTGTGCTGATCCTCTGCTCCGTGGCGCTTTTGTGGTGCTACACGGGTATGCTGCAGAGCGACAGCTTTGTGGCGGACTTTGGCCTCTATGACAAGCTGTACACGCCCACCGTTATGAACCGCAGGGACGGAAATATCGTGGCGTTTCTCATGGAGATGGAGTATCTGGACGTAGAGCAGCCCAAGGGGTATTCTGCGGAGGAGACGGGACAGTGGTTTCGCGAGGGCACACAGGGCAATGAGGCGCTTGCGGCGGCGCGGAGGGATCCGGAGAGCGTAAACCGCCCCAATATCATCGTCATCATGGATGAGGCGTTTTCGGACCTCGCCGTCCTGGGGCCGGTCCACACCAATCAGGACTATATGCCCTTTCTCCACAGCCTGCAGGAGGGAGCGGAAAATACCGTCACCGGATATCTGAACGTATCCGTCCTGGGCGGCAATACCGCCAACACCGAGTTTGAGTTTCTGACGGGCAGCACGACCGCATTTCTGCCCCAGGGAAGCGTGGCATACCAGCAGTATGTGAAATCAAAGACTCCGTCTCTCGCCTCCTACCTGAGCGATCTGGGCTATGAGACGGTGGCGGTCCATCCCTATGACCCGGACGGGTGGGACCGGAGCACGGTGTACCCGCTCTTAGGATTTGACCAATTTTTGTCCCTCGGAAATTTCAGGGGAGCCCAGGTGGTCCGCAAATATGTCTCTGACAGGGCCTGCTTTAAGAAGATAGAGAAGCTTTACGAGGAGAAGGAGGAGGGGCAGCCGCTGTTTGTGTTTAATGTCACCATGCAGAACCACAGCGGCTACGACGATACATACGCGAACTTCCATCCGGATATCACAGTGGATGGCACAAATGCTACATCCCTTCCCGCGTACCTGTCGCTGATCCGGAAATCCGACAGCGCGTTGGAAGAGTTGGTCTCCTATTTTGAGCAGGTGCCCGAAGATACGGTCATCGTGTTCTTCGGGGATCATCAGCCCACCGCCTATGTGAGCAATCCGATCCTGCAGGGCGCGGGAGTGGATCCGGACGCCTTGACGGATGAGGAAAATCTGTTAAGATATAAAGTGCCCTATGTGATCTGGGCAAATTTTGATATCGCGGAGAGGAGCGGGCAGGAGACCAGCGCCAACTATCTGATGCTGGATGTGCTGGAGAGCTGTCAGCTTCCGCTGCCCTTCTACCAGGAGACGTTAAAGGAGCTGCGCGGACGTTATCCGGTGATCACCGCTATGCAGATTCGGGATGCGGAGGGAAACCTGTTGGAGCCCGACGACGACAGGGCGGCGCTGGAGGAGTATCGGCGGCTGGAGTACTATCTTTTGTTTGACTATGAGGAGCAGGCCGAGAGCAGTAAGGAATAAAAGGAATCGTAAGAGATGAACAGTAAAAAGAAGATCTTAACTTGGGAAGAGGCGTGGCAGAGGGCGGCGGTTTGGCTGTCCTTTGTCCTTCCGGCAGTCATTGTGTTTTCTATCTTTGTGGCGAAAGGCATCTATCCGTTTGGTGACCGGAGTTTTCTTTACTCCGATATGTACCATCAGTATATGCCTTTTTTTAGTGAGTTTCTTCGGGCGGTCAAGGCGGGGGACGGGCTGAATTACTCCTGGAACGTGGGGCTTGGCTCCAACTTTCTGGCACTTTATGTGTACTACCTGGCGAGCCCCTTACACTGGCTGGCTTTTTTGGTGCCGCAGTCCCACCTGATGGAATTTATGAGTTATCTGGTGATCGTAAAGATCGGCCTGTGCGGGCTGACCTGCTTTTTTTACCTGCGGAGACATTTTGAGACGCGGGACGGGGCGGCGGTGTTCTTTTCCAGCTTTTACGCGCTGTCCGGATTTATCGCCGCGTACAACTGGAACATTATGTGGCTGGACTGCGTGATCCTCCTGCCGCTGATCCTGCTGGGGCTGGAGCGGCTGGTTAAAGAGGGGCGGTGCGGCCTCTACTGTCTGACGCTGGCGCTCTCCATCCTGACCAACTATTATATCTCCATTATGATCTGCATCTTTCTGGTGCTTTACTTTATCGTGCTTCTGATCACGGAGAAAAGGAGTGTCCGGATCCTGGTGGACTTTGCGCTGTATTCCCTGCTTGCGGGCGGTATGGCGGCGGTGCTTTTGGTGCCGGAGCTGGCGGCGATTCTGACCACGGATTTCGGGGACGTGAGTTTCCCCAAATCGTTCACCTCCTATTTTCCCGTGCTGGATGAGCTGGCGAGGCACTGTCTGGCCGTGAGCACGGAGCGGGGATTGGACCACTGGCCCAACATTTACTGCGGCACGGCGGTCTTTGTGCTTTTGCCCATGTACGTGTTAAACCAGGGGATTCCGGTTCGGAGGCGCTTCTGCAGCCTGGCGCTTTTGGGGACCTTTCTGTTCAGCTTTGCCGCCAATGTGCCGGATCTGATCTGGCACGGCCTGAATTATCCGGATTCCCTTCCGGCGCGCCAGTCCTTTATCTATATCCTGCTCGTCCTCACGGTGTGCTACGACGCCTATCGAAATATGACAAAGGTGTCGCAAAACCATATCCTGTACGGGTATCTGGGAGCCGCGGCCTTTTTGCTGGCGTGCGAACGCTTTGTGCAGCACGAGGACTTTGAGAGCGGGATCGAGCTGCTGACGCTTCTTTTCGTGACCTTTTACGCGGCGGCGCTCTATCTGATCCGCACCAGGGACAGCGGGCGGATGCGGGGCATCCTCTGCTTTCTTGTGCTGTCGGTGGTGATAACGGAGCTTACCGTCAATTCCTACAACACCAGCTTCGGCACCACCAGCCGTTCGGCCTATCTGGGACAGCAGGAGGATTACAGGGCGCTGTACGCCTACACCCGGGAACGGGAGGAGGGCTTTTACCGGATGGAAAAGTTTACCCGCAAGACCAAGAACGACGGGACCCTGGCGGGATATCCCACGGCCTCCCTCTTTTCCTCCACGATGAACTCGGGCGTTATGGATCTCTACACGCGCCTGGGAATGAGGCACAGCAAGGTGTACTATAGCTTCGACGGGGCCACCGCCTTTACGGCGGCGCTGTTGAATGTAAAATATCTCTTCGGCGACTCGGATAAATATGAGAACGAGCTGTTTTCGCTGTTGGAGAGAAGCGGGGATGTCTATCTGTACGAGAGCGGCGAGACGCTTCCCTTCGGGTATGTGGCGCCTGTGGGGTACGATCTGCCGGAGAACCTGACCAATCCCATCGCGGTGCAGAACGAGCTGGTGCATCAGCTGGGGATCGAGGAGGATCTCCTCGTTCGGGCCTCCAGGGAGCAGAAGGGCGACAATGTGCTGATACGGGCAGACCAGGACGGCATCTACTATGCGAAGCTCACCGACTCCGGCACAAAGGAGGCGGAGCTTGTGGGAGGCGAAATGGAGCAGGAGGACTACGGCGACCTGAAGGACAATGCCATACTCTACCTGGGCCATATGATGTCGGGGGACACCGTTACCCTGCGAAACGGCGACGAGGACGATGAGACGCCCAGGGTGTCTGCGGACGCATATCGGCTGAACGAGGAGGCGCTTCGGAGCGCGCTGTCCCTCCTCTCTCGCAAGCATCTGGAGAATGTGGCCTGGGGAAGCGATTTTGTGAGGGGCGATCTCTCGCTGACAGAGGCGGGGCGCCTGATCCTCTCGATCCCCTGGGAGAAGGGCTGGACGGTGCGGATAAACGGGCAGGAGACAGAGCCGGAGCTGTTCGGCGGCGTGTTCATCGCGCTGGATCTGGAGCCCGGGACCTATCATATAGAGCTTGACAACGTGGCGGACGGCAGAGCCCTCGGCGCCTGGATCAGCGCAGGGTGTACCTTCCTGTTTGCGGCGTTTTGGATCGGACATAAAAGGGAGAAAAGCGGGAAGGCTATCCTGGATATCCTCGACAGGAAGAGAACGGGGAAGCGGAAGAGAAAGAAAAAGAGGAAGTGAAAGGCGGTCAGAGGGGAACGGATGGAGGAGAAGGTATATATCTGCATTGACTTAAAGAGCTTTTACGCCTCTGTGGAGTGCGTGGAGCGGGGGCTGGATCCCATGAGGACGCGCCTGGTGGTGGCGGATCCCGAGCGGACGGAGAAGACGATCTGCCTTGCGGTATCTCCCGCCCTGAAAGAGCTGGGGGTGCCCAACCGCTGCAGGGTCTTTCAGATCCCGAAAAACATCGACTATATTATGGCGCCGCCGAGGATGCAGCTCTATATCGACTATTCGGCGGACATCTACGCCATCTACCTGAAATACATCGCCAAGGAGGACATCCATGTCTATTCCATCGACGAGGCTTTTCTGGATGTGACGGACTATCTGGAGATGTACCGGATGACGGCGAAGGAGCTGGGGTGTGCGATCATGCAGGATGTCTATGACACGGTGGGGATCCCCGCCACCTGCGGCATCGGAAGCAACCTTTATCTGGCGAAGATCGCCCTGGACATCACCGCGAAGCACGTGGAGGATCGGGTGGGCGTGCTGGAGGAGACGATCTATCGGGACACCCTCTGGGATCACAAGCCGATCACGGATTTCTGGCGTGTGGGGCCGGGGACGGCCAAGCGGCTTGCAAAGTACGGGATTTTGACTATGCGGGACGTGGCCCACGCGGACGAGGAGCTTTTGTACCGACTGTTAGGGGTGGATGCGGAGCTTCTGATCGATCACGCCTGGGGCAGGGAGCCCGTCACCATCGCGGATATCAAGGCCTACCGGCCGGAGAGCAGATGCCTCACCAGCGGGCAGGTGTTCGGATGTGATTACCCCTACGAAAAATGCAGGCTGGTGGTCAAAGAGATGGCGGATATGTTGTGCCTGGAGCTGGTCGACAGAGGGCTTACGGCCCAGTCGGTCACTCTGTACTTGGGCTACTCCAAAGGGGCGGCGCGCGCCTCCGCAAACGGAAGCATCCGCATGGACCAGGCGAGCAGCTCCGCCCGGGTGATCCTCTCCTATGTGGAGCGGCTGTACGGGCGGATCGCGGATCCGGCGGCCTTTGTCCACCGGGTGAACCTGACGTTCAACCACGTGGTCGAGGAGAGCGGGCAGCAGTGCGATCTCTTCACCGACCCCGCCGCGTTAGAGCGGGAGAGGAAGGTGCAGAAGGCCGTGCTGGACATCAAGAAAAAATTTGGGAAAAATGCGATCCTGAAGGGAATGGATCTGGAGGACGGGGCCACCGCCATGGAGCGCAACCGGCAGATAGGAGGGCATAGAAGTGGCGACTAGGGAGAAGATGAGCAGGCAGGACCGCGCCAAGCAGTTTGTGCCCTTTGCGGCGCTTAAGGGCTACGAGGACGCCCTCCGCGCCAAAGAGAAGGTGGTAGTTCCGAAGATCGAGCTTACGGAGGAGCGGAAGGAGGAGCTGGACAGGCAGATCCGAAAGATCCGGCCGGGGGATATGGCGGAGGTGGTCTATTTTTCTCAGGGAGAGTATCTGCGGGTCACCGGCATGGTCTCCAGGCTGGATGTAGACGCCAGGGTGCTGCGGGTGGTGAATACCGGAATCGCCTTTGCGGATATCCTGGAGATCCGGACGGACGGGGGGCCTTTTTCGGACTGAAGGGGACGGCTTGCGTTTTCCCTAAAAATTCCGAAAATGGGAATGGACTTTGGCAAACTTTTCGTGTATACTGAACCTAAGCGCGAGCAGAACAAATTCCACAAAAAATATAGGAAAAAGTGAGAAAATTTATTGGAATATCCACAACGATATGGTATAATATAGGAAGTTGTTTATTGAAGTAAGATTTTTCAATAAAGATATCCATCGGCGGGTTGTGCAGGATGCAGAGGAAGCGCGGACCTGCCGGAGAAAGAGAGGTGTATGGTGGAACTTAGAACAGCAGTATCCCCAAGAGATGTGAAGCACTACACCACGGAGCGCCTGAGAGAGGAGTTTTTGATCCAGAATCTCTTTGTGCCGGGCGAGATCAAAATGGTGTACAGCCACATCGACAGAATCATCACAGGCGCGGCGGTACCTACGGCACCGATCAGGCTGACCGCAGGAGACGAGCTTCGGGCGGAGTACTTCTGCCAGAGAAGAGAGCTTGGCGTTATCAATATCGGCGGCGCCGGCACCATCACCGTTGACGGCAAGGTCAACCGGGTGGGCTACAAGGAGGCAATGTACATCGGAATGGGGTCGAAGGAGATCGTCTTCAACAGCGAGGACGCTGCAAACCCCGCAAAATTTTACTTAAATTCGGCTCCGGCGCACAAGACATATCCTACCGTCGTCATCAAACCGGAAGGCACTCCGGAGCCGGGAGTGGTCATTGTGAAGGACGAGAACAAGGTGGAGCTCGGCAGCCTGGAGGATGCGAACCACAGAGTGATCTGCAAGTACATCCTTCCCGGGCAGGTGGAGAGCTGCCAGCTTGAGATGGGCATGACCAGACTGGAGCCCGGCAGCGTGTGGAACACCATGCCGTGCCATACCCACGACAGACGCATGGAGGTATACCTCTATTTTGACATTCCCGAGGATGCCTTTGTGATGCACTTTATGGGCGAGCCTACGGAGACGCGGCACATTGTCATGAGAAACGAGGAGGCTGTGATCTCCCCGAGCTGGTCCATCCACTCCGGATGCGGCTCCAGGGCATATACCTTCATCTGGGGCATGGTCGGCGAGAATCAGGACTTTGACGATATGGACGGCGTGGACAACAGGGATTTGATGTAGCCGTTTGTATCATCACATCAATAAAAGAAAAGGAGAGTACAAACATGTCAGAATTTACAAACTTCTCCCTGGAGGGAAAAGTTGCGCTGGTCACCGGCGCTTCCTACGGCATCGGCTTTGCCATCGCTTCCGCTTACGCGGAGTGCGGCGCGACCATCTGCTTCAACGACATCAAGCAGGAGCTGGTGGACAAGGGGCTCGCGGCATACGCCGAGAAGGGGATCAAGGCGCACGGCTATGTGTGTGACGTGACCGACGAGGACGCTGTGAACGCTCTGGTGGCCCAGATCGAGAAGGAGGTCGGCGTGATCGACATCCTGGTCAACAACGCCGGCATCATCAAGCGCATCCCCATGACGGAGATGACCGCAGAGCAGTTCAGGCAGGTGGTGGACGTGGATCTGAATGCGCCCTTCATCGTGTCCAAGGCCGTCATTCCTTCCATGATCAAGAAGGGCCACGGCAAGATTATCAACATCTGTTCCATGATGTCCGAGCTTGGCCGTGAGACCGTTTCCGCATACGCGGCTGCCAAGGGCGGACTGAAGATGCTCACCAGAAACATCTGCTCCGAGTACGGTCAGTACAATATCCAGTGTAACGGCCTCGGCCCCGGCTACATTGAGACCCCTCAGACAGCGCCCCTCCGCGAGATCCAGCCGGACGGCAGCAAGCATCCCTTCGATCAGTTTATCTGTGCGAAGACGCCTGCCAACAGGTGGCTGAAGCCCGAGGAGCTGACCGGCCCCGCCGTATTCTTAGCTTCCGAGGCATCGAACGCGGTGAATGGACATATCCTTTATGTGGACGGCGGTATTCTGGCATATATCGGAAAGCAGCCGGGCTGATCCCTGTATCTTTGAAAAATCGACAGATGGAGAGAGGCACAAAAAATGAAAATTGCTTTGATTAACGAAAACAGTCAGGCGGCCAAGAACGAAATGATCTTTGAGACGCTGAAGAAGGCGGCCGCTCCCTACGGACACGAGGTGTTCAACTACGGGATGTGCGGCGCCGAGGATCCCAACTCTCTGACCTATGTGCAGAACGGCATCCTGGCGGCAGTGCTGATCAACTCGGGCGCCGCGGACTTTGTGGTGACCGGATGCGGCACGGGAGAGGGCGCGATGCTTGCCTGCAACTCCTTCCCCAAGGTGCTGTGCGGACACATTGAGTCCCCGCTGGACGCCTACCTGTTCACGCAGGTGAACGACGGCAACTGTGTGGCGATCCCCTTCGCCGAGAATTTCGGCTGGGGCGGGGAGCTGAATCTGCAGTACATCTTTGAGAAGCTTTTCTGCGCGCCCGGCGGCGGTGGATATCCCCCCGAGAGGGTGGAGCCCGAGCAGCGCAACAAGAGGATCCTGGATCAGGTGAAGGAGGTCACTCACACCGATATGACCACGATCCTGAAAAAGCTGGACGCAGAGCTGGTAAAGGGCGCCCTGTCCGGCGCAAAATTTGCAGAGTACTTCTTTGCCAACTGCAAGGATGACAAGCTTGCAGCCTGTGTCAGGGAGATATTGGCCTGACTGACAATCAAATTTATAGCCACAAGATGGCGGAAATGAGGAAAATATGAACGCAGTATTAGAGCAAATCAGCAAAATCGGCATTGTTCCGGTGGTAAAGATCGACAGAGAGGAGGATGCGCTTCCTCTGGCAAAGGCGCTTTGCGCAGGCGGACTTCCCTGTGCGGAGGTGACCTTCCGCACCAGCGCAGCGGCAGGTGCGATCAAGATCATGACCGAAAACTTCCCTGAGATGTGCGTGGGCGCGGGAACTGTTTTGAACGCGGAGCAGGTGGACGCCTCCATCGCCGCAGGCGCAAAGTTTATCGTGAGCCCGGGCTTAAATCCCAGGACGGTAAAGTACTGCATCGAGAAAAATATCCCGATCACGCCCGGTACTTCCAGCCCCAGCGACATCGAGCAGGCGATCGAGCTCGGCCTGGAGGTGGTGAAGTTCTTCCCCGCAGAGCAGTCCGGCGGCCTGGCAAAGATCAAGGCTATGGCGGCTCCCTATGTGAATATGAAGTTTATGCCTACCGGAGGCGTCAACGCAAAGAATCTGACCTCCTATCTGGACTTCCCCAAGATCATCGCGTGCGGCGGTTCCTGGATGGTTCCCGGCGACCTGATCAACGCGGGCGAGTGGGATAAGATCGAGCAGCTGACCAGAGAGGCCGTAGAGACCATGCTCGGCTTTGAGCTGGCTCACGTGGGCGTAAACGCAGCAAATGAGGACGAGGCTGTCAAGGCTGCAGAGCGCTTCGGCTATATCTTCGGTATGCCCACCAAGAACGGCAACAGCTCCGTATTTGCAGGCGGCGCGGTAGAGTATATGAAGAGCCCTTACCTTGGAAAGAACGGCCATATTGCCGTGAGAACCAACTACATCGAGAGAGCCGTCAACTATCTGAGCACGGTACTCCATGTGGAGTTTGACGAGTCCACTGCGAAGAGAGACGCAAAGGGCGGTCTGAAGGCTATCTATCTGAAGGAAGAGATCGGCGGCTTCGCGGTTCATCTTGTTCAGAAATAAGCGGTAAGGGATCCGGAAAGGAAGCAATAAAAAATACATATAAAGAAAGGAATCATTACAATGGCAAAAGTTATTACCATGGGTGAGATCATGCTGAGACTGTCCACCCCCAACAACGAGAAGTTTATCCAGGCAGACGAGTTCGACATCAACTACGGCGGCGGCGAGGCAAACGTTGCGGTTTCCCTCGCAAACTACGGACATGACGCTGAGTTTGTCACCGCTGTACCGGACAATGAGATCGGTGAGTGTGCGGTTGCGGCTCTGAGAAAGTATGGCGTTGAGACCAAGCACATTGCAAAGACCGGCGAGAGACTGGGCATCTACTATCTGGAGAGCGGCTGCTCCATGAGACCCTCCAAGGTGGTTTACGACAGAGCACATTCCTCCATCTCCACCGCTACCGAGGCAGATTTCAACTTCGACGAGATCTTTGAGGGTGCCGACTGGTTCCACTTTACCGGCATTACCCCCGCAGTATCCGATTCCGCTGCGGTTCTGACCGAGAAGGCCCTGATCGCCGCTAAGAAGCACGGCGTAAAGGTTTCCGTAGACTTAAACTTCCGCAAGAAGCTGTGGTCCTCCGAGAAGGCACAGAAGGTTATGAAGAACCTGATGCAGTATGTGGATGTCTGCATCGGAAACGAGGAGGACGCAGAGCTGGTACTTGGCTACAAGCCCGGCAACACCGATGTTACCAGCGGCGAGCTGGAGCTGGCCGGCTACAAGTCCATCTTCGAGCAGATGGTGGCAGATTACAACTTTGAGTACTGCATCTCCTCCCTGCGCGTGAGCCATTCCGCTTCCGACAACGGCTGGTCCGCCTGCATCTATTCCAGAGACACCAAGGAGTTCTATCACTCCAAGGAGTACAGTATCCATCCCATCGTTGACCGCGTGGGCGGCGGCGACTCTTTCGCTGGCGGCGTGATCTGCGGCCTGGTGGACGGCAAGGACTTCAAGGCTGCTCTCGAGTACGGCGTAGCGGCATCCGCTCTGAAGCACACCATCCCTGGCGACTTCAATCTGGTTTCCAGAAAAGAGGTTGAGACCCTGGCTGGCGGCGACGCTTCCGGACGTGTGCAGAGATAACAAAAAGGCTGCAAAAATAAATTGCCACATCCCGATCGATGGATGTGGCAATTTTTTTGTTTTTCTTATTTTTGCTTTCCTTTTTTTTACTTTCTGATAAACAGGCGCCTGTGAAACAAGTCAGCCCTCCCACTCCTGCATGATCTGTTCGCAGCTGTCGCCGTCTATTTCGCTGACGGCTTCCCTTAAGCGGGAGAAGAGCTCGTCGTAGGGGGGATCGTAGCGGTAACGGTTCATCTCGGAAATGACCTCCTCCATCTGATCCATGTCCAGATTCTCTATGGCTTCCCGCATCTTGGCAAAGCAGGAGACAAGAAGGTCATGGGGAATGGGTTCCTTGTCCGAGGAGCCGGTCTCCTCCTCCTTAAAGTAGTCGGAGAGCGTCTCTAAGTAAGCCCGATACTGTTCCAAAAGGGCCGGCGTGTTGCTGCGGATAAAGCTTGTGTCGCGGGCGTTTCCGGCCTTTTCCAGCGCGGCCGCCTTATTGGAAAGAGCGTTCGCGCCCACCTGGCGGGAGCTGCTCTTGAGGGCGTGCACCTCGATGGTGTAGTTGGCCCAATCCTCCGCCTGCAGGAAGGAGTCGATGGCATTTGCCTTTTTTTCGATCGCCTGGTAGTAATTCTTCAGGACCGTCCAGAAGAGCTGTTCGCTGCCCAGCAGGTGAATGGCGGCGTGGGTGTCCAGATCCGCCACCTTGATGTCGGAATGGGACTCCTCGTCGCGGGAGAATACAGGGGCGTTTGCCTTCTTGATTTTCTCCACCGGAAGCCATTTCTTCACCTTGGAGACCAGCATCTGCAGCTCGATGGGCTTGGGGATAAAGTCGTTCATGCCCTCCTGCAGGAACATTTCTTTTGTGCCGTCCACGGCGTTAGCGGTGAGGGCGATGATGGGAACATCGTTGTACTCCTCGTGGAAACGGCGGATAATATGCGTCGTCTCCACCCCGTCCAGCTCCGGCATCATATGATCCATAAAGACGATGTCGTAGTGCTGGACCGAGATCTTGGCGATGGCGTCCTTGCCGCTCACGGCGGTGTCGATGTGCATCTGTAGGGGAGTCAGAAGTCCCTCGGCCACCGTCAGGTTGACGGCGTTGTCGTCCACGATCAGCACGTTTGCCGTGGGCGCAACAAAGTCGAAATCCTCCTCCTTCTCCTGGGAACCGTTGTCAAAATGGATCATCTCCTTGTTGAGGAGCATCGCCAGGTTCATGGTGTACAGCGGCTTTCTCACGGGAATGATGTTGGTGATGTCGTATTTGGTGCTGTCGTCGTAATCGGTCAGGACCACCACGCTCACGTCGGGGTGCTCCAGGGCGTAATCCTCCACGTGGAAGCCGGACATATTCTGTTCCAGAAAGAGGAATCGCTCCGCCTCCGTCTGGATCAAAGTCACCTCCTCCGGAGAGGGGAGCGTCTGGAACGAGACGCCCAGGACCTTTGCCGAGTGCTCCAGCGATGCCTGGATGTATGGATTCTGAACGCAGGAGAAGATCAGGCTGTCCGCCGGCCTCTGCACCTGGATGCTGGGGATGGGATCGATCACCTTCTGGGGCAGAGAGAAGGAAAAGGTGCTTCCCTTCTCGTACTCGCTCTCGACCCGAATGGAACCGTTCATCAGGGAGAGGAGCTGCTTGGAGATGGCGAGGCCGAGCCCCGTGCCTTCTATGTTGCGATTCCGCTTGCTGTCGAGCTGCTGGAAGGATTGGAAGAGTTTGTCCATATCCTCCGTCTTGATGCCGATACCGGTATCCTCCACCGCCACGTTGAGCATGATCTCGTCCCCCTCGGAGGGCGTGGAGTTGATATGGATCACGATCTGGCCGTGATGCGTAAATTTTACGGCGTTGTTGGCGAGATTGATCAAAATCTGTTTGATGCGGATATTGTCGCCCAAAAGCGTGCGGGGCAGTGTGGGCGAAATGTCCATGATAAGTTCTACGTCCTTGTCCTTCAGGCGGGTGGCCAGAATGTTGACCACGTCGTTGACCATGGACAAAAGCTCATACTCTATCACGTTGATATCCATTTTGCCGGATTCGATCTTGGAGAAATCCAGAATATCGTTGATAATGGTGAGGAGAGCCTTGCCGGAGGACTTGATCTGATTGATGTATTCCCTGGCGTTCTGGGGAAGATCCTCCCGAAGCGCCATATCGGCCATACCGATCACCGCGTTCATGGGGGTGCGGATCTCGTGGCTCATATTGGCGAGAAAATCCGATTTCATGGAGGCGGCGTGCTGGAGCTCGCTGTTTGCCTGGATCGCCAGATATTTTCCGTATGCCATATCGGAGAGGATGCTGGCGATGGAGAAGAGAAACTCGGAGGAGCGGTCGATATCGGTCTCCTTCCAGATGGGAAGCCTTTGAGCGGCATTCCAGTATTCCTCCGGATCCAGCCCGAGCTCCTCCGCGAGGCCGCAGATGACCTCGTACTCCGGCGCCTTGTGAAGGATCTGGCCGCCAATAAAACAGCCGACCAGATGGTCGCCTGTCATAATGGGAGCGGCGAAATCCACCAGCCCGGCATGGCAGTAGTAGGTGGTGGGGCGTCTTTGATGGAGCGAGATGATGGCTCCCTGTTTGTCACACTCCTGACAGCGCTGACAGCCCAGGGGGGAGGTCCTGGTGTATTTCATACAAAAATCCGTGAAGTTGGATCCCTTAGTCACAGACTTTCCCTCGGCATCCGTGGTCACAGCGGCGATCCCCGTGAGCTGGGAGAACGAGTTTTGAATTTTCTGCAGCGTCTCCACGTCGATCAGGTCGGTCAAATAAAGTTCTTCCTCCAAGAGAAAATGCCTCCTTTGCTTCCTGAGGTTTCTGGTAGGGCTATGTATTTACTGGTGCAGCTATGTATTTACTGGTGCAGTATCTCATGTATGGTATTGAAAAGTTTGTCTTTTTCAATCGGCTTGAGAAGATACCCCTGGGGCTTCAGGGACAGGACCTTCTTGATCTTTTCCTTCTCGGTCACGCCGGTGAGGAAGACCACGGGCAAATCCTGTGTGGCCGGATTGGCGCGCAGCTTTTCCAGGACGTCCGCGCCGTTTTCCACCGGCATCTCATAGTCTAAAAGGATCAGGTCCGTCGTCTTATTCTCGAGAAATTTCATAGCCACCTTGCCGTTGATGGCAGTAGCGATATCGTAATCCTTGTGCAGGTGCTCCTTGAGCATCTTGAGCATCATGGGATCGTCGTCCACCACGAGAATGTGCTTCCGGCGCGCCTCCTCCTTGGCCTTCTCTTCGGCCGAGGCGGTGAGAGCCGCCTGCACCTCCGCCATAAAGGCGTCCTCCTTGGATTTCTGCTGTTTTCCCTTCAGGAAATTTACGATGCGCTCCTCGATGCCGACGGTGCTGATGGGTCTGGTGAGAACCAGGTCCGCCACGTTGTTCGTAGATCGCAAAAAATCGTTGCAATCCTCCTCGGATCCAATGATGGCGACGGGGATATCCTCCTTTGCCAGGCGGGTCTTGACGGTGGCCACGCGGGTGATGTGATCGTTTGTCTCCTGATTGAGGCAATAGACAAAAATGTCCGGCTTGAAATAGCGTATGTGACTGACAATGTCGTCATAGCGGATGGATGTGGTGAGGGATTCAAAATTGTCCACCATCTGTGAAAAAAAGTCGTCGATAACCGTCTTGTTTCGGCCGGTCAAAAGAACCTTGTACGTCATAGGGCTTCGCCTCCCGTTACAGCTTTGCTGTTATTTATTTTCCGGAATGATGGCTTCCTCTGTGTCGCCGGTGCTCCGGATCACTTCCCGCAGATCAGCCAGCGCGGCGGAAAAGCGGTTGAAAGCCTGCAGCGCTTCCTCGAAGGAGTGCATGGCAGCCTCGCGGTTGTCGTCCTCCTTGGCATACCAGGAGTCGCAGGCGTGCTTGTGGATGTCCTTGTGGGCCTGAACCGCCTGCTTGTATGCGGCGGAGTCCGTGATGCGGGAATCCGTCTGTCGGGCGAGCCATTTGCCGAACTTACAGCTCTCGGGATTGTTGAGCTGTGTGATCTTCAGGTGTTCAAACTCTACGATATTGTTGTAAAGACGCCAGGTCAGCGTCAGATGGTCGATCTCAAACACGGTGAGCCAATCCAGATTGCTCAGATTGGAATTGTGCTTTGCCATATCGTTTCTGGCGTTGTCCACATCGCGGGAGATGTGGTACATATGGATGCCGGTATCCATACAAGCCTTATACAGGGTATTGTAGCTGGTGTTGAGGGCCTCCACGCTGTTGACGAAATACTGGGTCAGGGCCGACTGCGTGTTGATCTCCTCATAAATGCTGTCGATCTCCCTGCGGATGGAATCGAGCTGGCTGTTCATCACCTGCAGGCTCTGGACAGAGCTGTGCACGCTCTCGTTGCCGTCGTGCAGCTTTTTGGTGGTCGCGTTGATGGAGTCGGAGATCACAGAGATCTCGCTGGTGAGATCCGACACATACTGGGTGACATCGTCGGCGCAGGAGGTGGTATTGGAGGAAAGCTGGCTCATCTGCTGTGCCACCACTCCGAAGCCGCGTCCGGAATCGCCGGCTCTGGCCGCCTCAATGGAGGCGTTTAACGCCAGCAGACTGCTCTCCTCGGCGAGGGAGCGCACCGTGTCGATGATCTCGTTGATCTTTTCCGCCTTTTCCTTGAAGGCGATGATCTGCTGGTTGATCTCGTT
Organism: uncultured Acetatifactor sp.; assembly: GCA_947631615.1. Taxonomy (GTDB): domain Bacteria; phylum Bacillota; class Clostridia; order Lachnospirales; family Lachnospiraceae; genus Acetatifactor. The sequence continues at coordinate 7,359 of CANRLX010000034.1, read as the reverse complement.
GATCTGCTGGGAGGAATCGTTTACGATCTGTATACTGGTGTTCATATTGGAGGAGCAGGCATTGGACGTGGCGGTAAGCCCGTGGGAATTGTCCTGAATGTTCTGCGCCGCCCCCTTGATATTCTGGATGGAATCGCCCAGCTCACGGCTGGAATCCCGCATATCGGAGATGGAGGAGGTCTGAGAGATCACCTCTTCCAGCATATCCTTGGTCACGGCGCCGTCGGAAATGCGGCTCATAGCCTTGTTCATCTTCATGACGAAGCCGTTGTTGATCCCCAGAATGTAATTCAGGGTCTGATTATATTTCTCCGCCAGCGCGGGCTCGTGGAAGGCCGAGGTGTCGACCAGGGTAAAATCGCCGGAAACCACTCGGTCCATGCTTTCCATAAGGAGCGCGATGTCCTCCGCGAGGGGGTTGGTTTTCTGTTTCTTCTGTAGCATAGTATTCCTCCTGAAAAATGATTCTTCGTAGAAATAATGGTGATTCTTCGTCTCGCGGGAACTGGCCCGCATTTGCGATAACTGTGGCCGTCCGGCCGTCACAAGTTTTGATTAAGGTTTATTATACCATATTTCTGGCACATTGGCTATCCATTTCTTCAAAAAAGAAGCCCATTTACGAAAATTGGAAAATGTGCTACCATAGGATAGGAAAAGATATGGATTAAGACATGGATTGGGATATGGAAAAGGGCCCTGCATATAGCCTGGGTCCAGGAAAATTGTGGGGAGATAACGGATCGTATGACCTATTTTCTTTCGTTTTTTAATCTGGTGGGGACCGTCGCTTTCGCCCTGTCCGGAGCGATGACCGCGATCAAGAAGGATATGGATGTGCTGGGCGTGATCATTCTCGGGATGGTGACGGCGGTGGGAGGAGGGATCCTGCGGGACATCGTGCTGGGGGAGATCCCCCCGCAGGCGTTTCGCAGCCCCCGCTATGCGTTCTGCGCGGTGGTGGTGTCGCTGTTTATCTTTGTGGTGCTCTATTTTCATGTGAAGGGCTATCGACGGATCTCCAGCCTGACGTTTCACAAGATCCTGATGGCGGCGGACACGCTGGGGCTGGCGGTCTTTACCGTGGTGGGCGTGCGCGCCGCCTACGAGAGACAGACCGAGTGGAATTATTTCCTGCCGGTCTTTCTCGGCACCGTCACCGGTGTGGGCGGCGGTTTCCTGCGGGATATTATGGCGGGGGACCGGCCCTATATCTTTGTCAAGCACGTGTACGCCTGCGCCTCTATGGCGGGAGCGTTTCTCTGCGCCTTTTTGTGGCGCAGGATGGGGGAGCACTGGGCGATGCTTCTGGGGGCGCTTGGCGTGGTGCTGATCCGTATGCTGGCGATCCATTTTAAATGGAATCTGCCCAAGATACGAAACGGCGGGCGGATGATTGACAATCCGCCCTGATTTCGCTATAATGATAGCCATATATGACAGCTGTATTTAGCGACGAAGGCGTGCAGGATAGGAGTGTGCGCTTTTTCATTTTTCAGAGCCGATACAAGGAGGAAACGTCATGAACAAAACTGAGATTCTGGCGCGCGCCAGAGAGCTGCAGCCGTGGCTTACGGATATCCGTCACGATCTGCACAGACATCCGGAGCTGGGATTCGATCTGTCCTATACCAGGGAGCGCGTGAAACGCGAGCTGGAGGAGATGGGATTTTCGCCCCAGGAGTGCGGGAAATGCGGCTTGGTGGCCCTGGTGGGAGCCAAGCGGCCGGGAAAAACCATTCTGCTTCGCGCAGATATGGATGCGCTTCCCATCTGCGAGGAAGCCGATGTGGATTATGCCAGCGAATACGAGGGAAGGATGCACGGCTGCGGTCATGACATGCACACCGCTATGCTTTTGGGCGCGGCCAGGATCCTGAAGGAGAACGAGGATCAGATCGCGGGAACGGTGAAGCTTGTGTTTCAGCCGGCGGAGGAGATCTTCCAGGGCTCGGAGGATATGATCGCGGCGGGCGTTTTGGAAAACCCCAAGGTGGATGCCGCCGTAATGCTCCACGTGGTGGCGGGGATGCCCATGCCGTCCGGCGGGATCCTGGTGCCAGGAGGAGGGATCTCTATGGCCTCCTGCGAGCAGTACCACATCACGGTCAAGGGAAAGGGAGGGCACGGCTCCATGCCCCATGCTTCCATAGACCCGATCACGGCGGCGGCGCACATTCACCTGGCGCTCCAGGAGATCAACAGCAGAGAGATCGACGGCAATGAGTTCGGGGTGTTTACCACCGGAAAATTCCAGGCCGGCGACGCCTCCAACGTGATCCCCGACGTGGCGCAGATGTGGGGAACGATCCGCACCCACGACCCGGAGGGAAAGATCAACGAGCAGATCAAGCAGCGCATGACAGAGATCAGCAAGGCGGTGGGAAGCGCTTTCCGGTGTGAGACGGAGGTGGAGTTTTATGACTTCTGCCCCTCTATGGTGGTGGATGAGGAGCTGTCCCGCGACGCTCTGAAATACATGACGGAGCTTCTGGAGAAGGGGGCTATGGATATGACTCCCGTGACGGGCGGAAAGCCCGGAGGCGGAAGCGAGGACTTTGCCTTTGTCAGCCACAGGGTGCCGACGGTGGGGATGTTCATCACCGCCGGAAATTCCCAGGAGGGTTATCTGTACGGGCAGCACAATCCCAAGGTGAAATTTGACGACAGGGCGCTGTGCTGCGGAAGCGCGGCTTACGCGTATATGGCAGAGCGCTGGCTGGAGGAACACGCCTGAGGGCGAAGGACTTCGGGCCGGACAGGTGAAAATACTTTGCGAGCCGCCTTGGGCGGCGGAAAGAGAGGATGAAATGAATACGGGTTCTGTGGTAGCAAACAGTCCGCTGCTCTATGTGTTGATCGCGGCGGGGTTAATTATGGTGGTAGTCTGTGCCGTCATCAGCGCGCTTCGGGCGTCGAAGCGCTGTCAGGAGCTGGGGATCAGTAGGGAGACGATCTTAAACGTGGTCAAGTCCAGCGCGACCTCGGCGATCGTGCCCAGCCTCGCGGTGCTTTTGGGATTTGTCACGCTGAGCGTGTCCCTGGGGGCGGCCTGGCCCTGGTGGCGTCTGTCGGTGATCGGGTCTTTGTCCTATGAGGTTATGGCGTCCCAGTACACGGCAGACGGAATGGGGATCGCCCTGTCCGACGTGCTGAGTTCCGACGCTACGGTGTTTGGAGCGGTCATACTGGTCATGACCATCGGCGTGCTGGTGGAGCCGCTTGCGGTGGCGCTCTTTGCCAAAAAGTATTCCACCGGCATCATGAGGGCAAAGAGCGGTTCCGGCGAGTGGGGGCAGATCATGTCGGGATGCTTTTTCCTCGCTATGTTTGCCGTATATCTGCCCATCATGATCTTTACGGACCTGCCCACGTCCCTGACGCTCTTTACCAGTCTGATCGTGACGGTGCTGTGTGGAATCGCATCCAAAAAGTTAAAGTGGCTCGGCAATTTTACTATGGCGATCGCTCTGATCGTCAGCATGTGCTCCAGCGTGCTGTGGGTAAATCTGTTTGGTTAGGAAGGGAGTGAGCTGATCATGGAGAAAAAGAGAGAGACGACGGAAAACAGGATGGTGCAGGAGAGTATGAAGACGACGGAAAATGCGGGAGCGTCCGTGCAGGCGGAGGTGGAGACCAAGAAGGAGATGCAGATGGATCCCTTCGTCCAGTGGGCCCACCGCTTCGGGCGGACAACCCTCCTTTGCTTTATTGTGTATATGCTGATCGTGCCCATCGCCATCTGTGCTGTGTACGATTGTTTTCCCAGCTTTAAGATGCTGGTGCCGGGGCTTATCACCATACTGCTCATCATGGTGCCCACCGGCATTGCGGAGGTGGGGAGCTATACGCCCATTCTGGGCTCCTCCAGCTATCTGACCTTCGCCACCGGCAACCTGATGAATCTGAAGATGCCCTGTGTGGTCAATGCGCAGAAGCTGGCAAAGGTGGAGCAGAGCACTCCCGAGGGGGATGCGATCGCCCTGATCGCAACGGCGGTCTCCTCCATCGTGACCATCGTCATCCTGGCGGTGGGGCTGATCTTTATCGTTCCGCTGCAGCCGCTTTTGTCCAATCCCTATGTGGCGACGGCGAGCAACTACATTATGCCGGCCCTTTTCGGCTGTATGGCGTTAAGCCTTTTCGGAAACGGCGGCGGCAAGACCTACGTCAGGAACCGGCTGCTCTGCGCGGTGGTGCCCGCGGTGCTGGTGGCTCTGCTCACCATCGCAGGCATTGCTTCCAGCGGCATTGCAAGCTACCTGCTGATCGTCATGATCCCGCTCACGATCCTCTGTGCGCGCATCCTGTGGAAGAAGGGTGTGGTGAAGGTAGCAGAGGTGGAGAAGAAGGAATAAGAATTTGTAAAAGTACATTATAAAAACCGGAGACAGCGGGATGGAGAATAGCTGCTTCTTTTCGTCGTGGGAATGGTCTGGCTCTACAGGAGCGCGGCCCAGGCGGAGGCGCATCAGGAACAGCTTCAAACACAACTTCAAACACTGATTGCAGGCTATGAATCACAAATTTCTGAAATACAGAAGACTCTGGAAGAAAACGAAAGAGCGGCTGCCTTGTCTCAGGTCCGCTATACCACCGATCAGACGGATGAGGAGAGCCTGATTCAGCTGGTGAAAGACACGATTACTTCTGCGGGTATTCAGATCCAGTATACTGAGAAAGCGGAGAAAAGCAGAACCAAGGCGCTTCTTGCGTCCGTGAGTGATGCCCGAGACAAGGACTCTTTCGATTCTGCGTTTGTCACCTTAGACCCCGAATACAGAGATTTTGTCGTTCCGGAAGAATGGACGTTCTTACAGGCAGCAGGTGGTTTCGGTGGTCTTATCTTCTACGGATATGAGCTCGAGGGCACAGCGATACCTGAAAGTAACTTGCTGAAATATTTTATCGCGGACGGAGTGTACGATTTCGACGTATCCGAACTGAGTGATTTCCATGTCACAGAAGGACTTGGCTCCATTTTTGTCGATGCAGACCAAAGTGAATTTGACGTAAATTTTGAGGTAGCTTTTGACTCCAAGGGGCACGGAAAGTACGTGGCGCTTGTCGGTAATGTAAATGGCGGATATAGGGTGCTTGACGTGGTAGAGGAAGACAAGGTATCAACGGTGGTAGAGCAAAACGGAAATGTCGGCACGCAGGAGCAAGGCTACGTGTCAACGTTCAACGGTGACAGCAGTGTCGTTGATTCCGACCCAGCAGCGGAAGACACGAATCAGGGAGGAAACTCTGGGGGAAGCAACGGAGGGTACAATCCGAACACCGATGACGACCCCTATAATGACGACCCGAATTATGACCCTTCAAAGGACAATTATGACCCTGATGCGGTAGGAACAGGAAATTCCAATGACCCTTTCTGGGGAGACCCTGGATATGAAGGCCCGAAGGAAGGTTATTCATACGTTCCTGGCTATGGGTACGTGTCAGACACGCCTGTAGACAGACCTGTTTATGGCAATGACCCTGACATAGGCACTACAGATCTTCCCAGTAATGAAGAATATGATGCTGCTGGTGGGGTTCATCATGGATATTGATAAGAAACATTTTTATAACATGAGGGTAGGGCATTAGTCCTACCCTTTATTGCTTTAATTGAATAATTGAAAATTCATTACATTATTTACTTTTTTTGCGATATATTATCTATGGTGTCACAAAAAGGAGGAAATTTGATGAAAAAACAAAGTAGTGACATTTGGGAGTTTCATTACCGTATTTGCCATAGAATCCGGTACAACTCAGGTGGAGGAGACGCGAATCTTCCCAGTGAGGAAGATTATGATGATCCATAGTATGGATTTTGAAAGAGTAGAAATGGTGTGAGGCAGGAACTTATGAAAAGAAGTCGGTTATCCTATGATGAGTATAAATGTATTATTTCTAAAGATATAGTTGGAAAAAAGGTAAATTCAGAATGGATTGATGGATATATTGGTCTTATAGATATAAAAGAAGTAAGTAAAATTCAGATATGGAAATTTAACGGAGAAGAGATTGTAGTCTGTGACAAAGGAAGAAAATGGCTGTCCATCCTGCCACAAAATGATTGGTATTGCATAACAGCTATGATGGATGAAAAGGAAAAGATTCTATTGTGGTATATAGATATGATAGCAAAACAAGGAATTGATGTAGATGGAGTGCCATATTTTGACGACTTATATTTGGATTTGGTAGTCTATCCGGATGGAACAATTATAGTTGATGATATGGATGAATTGGAAGAAGCATTGTCAAAAAAAGATATTACACAGGAACAGTTTAATCTTGCAATCGAAACAAGTCATAAACTGCAGCGAGATATGTTAAACAACATTTCTGCGTTTCAGGAATATACAAGAAAGTGCTATGAAATGATTATCGCTTCTGCAGAAGAAGAACGGACAGAAATCTGTATGAGCGACTATGAACCAAAAAACTATTGACGGAAGTGTTAATCAGTGTTAAGGTATTTCATACAAAAAGGGTGTTACCGTGAAGCAACGGTTCGCCTCAGTTGTAATTACTCAAAAAAGCAACCATTAACCTTGGTCGGGGGGTTGCTTTTTTGATGTCTTTTTACCGCACATACGAACAACAAAAAACGCGGTAAATACGGCTTTCCCGCCATATTTGCCGCACCTTGTAAGACTGCGGAAGATGGGACTTGAAGCGCAATTTTTCCGCTAACTACAGAAAGAAAGGAGATTGCAGGGCACTGGCTTGGGGTGTGTAAAAAAGTGTAAAAGCCAAAATCTTTCTTTCACGAAAATTTCAGTTTTCAAAAGGTATTATCCGATGTATAATAAAAGTGGCAAAAGAAGGTGATATTGTTGAATACAACGGAGCAGATACATCAAGAGGATTTAGAGCGTTTGAAATCACTCCGATACATGGACGATGATTTTATGACTGTCTGCCTTGCAGATAATTTTGAAGGTGTGGAGCTGATATTACAGATTATTTTAGGAAAAAGGAATATAAAGATTAAGTCAGTCCGGACGCAGGAAACGCTAAAGAATCTACAGGGGCGTTCCGCTACCTTAGATGTTCATGCGGTTGACAGTGACAACAGGGAATTTGACGTGGAAATTCAAAGGAAAGACGCGGGAGCGGGCGCAAAAAGGGCAAGGCACAACAGCAGCCTGCTGGACGCACATATATTGAAAGCGGGCGATGATACGGAGGATATTCCAGACAGTTATGTTATTTTTATAACGGAAAATGATGTAATGAAAGGAAATCAGCCGATCTATCCAGTAGAGCGATATGTTGTGATCGGGGAAAATAAAGTATTGTTTGGTGACGGTTCGCATATCCTATATGTGAATGGCAAATACAGGGGCGATGATG
>CANRLX010000033.1 GCA_947631615.1 uncultured Acetatifactor sp. | reverse complement strand
GGTAGCCGGACTTGAACCGGCACGGGGTTGCCCCCGAGGGATTTTAAGTCCCTTGCGTCTGCCTATTCCGCCATACCAGCGTAAGATGGGTGGAGGTGGATTCGAACCACCGAAGCAATTTGCAGCAGATTTACAGTCTGTCCCCTTTGGCCACTCGGGAATCCACCCATAACAAGACCCAAAAGCCTAACACTATGGAATTGTATCATATGTTCCCTTAAATTGCAAGCGGATTTTACGCCCTGGGGGAGCGCTTTTTACGTTCGATTAACGGTTTGCATTGTCTTTAAATTTATTCTTGTATGCTGCCCGAAAAGCCTTTATTTTTTCCATATGGATGTTGGCAATCCGATCCCTGGCTTTCTCAAGCTCTGCCTTTTTCTGGAGATCCGTTTCTTCCTCAATCGCCTTTTTCAGCAGAGCGTGCACGTTCTCCAGTTTTTCGATCAGCCAGGAAAGCATATGTACGGGGTGATAAAGCTTCAAAAGCGTTATCATTTCCTTTCCCTTGGGATCGTCCGATGTGATAGCTCCAAACTCATTTCGGTAAAAAATATCGTTGTAATCCGTTACCTCCGGATTGTAAAACAGCTCATTTTCTATCTGGGAATTACCTATAAGATCTCCCTTATATTTATCGCTCTTTGACAGATTGCACTTCGGACAGGACCACATCAGATTGGCATAGTCTGTGTTGAGGCTGTCCCTTTTTCCCTTAAATGCTTTTACCGGTATAAAATGTTCCACATGAAAGGGAACCATTAACACCTCTTCTGATCCATTGCAATAGCAGCAACGCTCATGAAAATCCTTTGAAAGATAGTTTCTGTATTTTTCCGGCTTGTCAAAAGACAGATTCTTTGTCCTGCGTATCTTGTGCTCCTTAAAGTTATCGTACTTCATAAACGATCATTCCCCTAACTTCGCTTCTATCTCCCGTATTTCCTTTAACACATCCTTCAGCTCTTCCAGATCCAGCGTATGATCCAGCATGGTCTGATTGGTCTCCTTATATTTTCCCAGCTTATCCTCCAGAGCTAAAATGGCGCCCAATGCCTCTTCATCCATTTCGCCTTCATTATAATCCTTCAGCGCCATCTCCAACCGCCCCTCCAGCTCCTTACGACGCTGCTCATACCGTTGAATGTTTAATTCGATATTGCGAACCATTATCGCTGTAGCAGGATTTTGGGTGTCAAGAAATATGATCTTTGGGTATACCTTATCCGCATCAATAAAAGGCGATTCCCTGCTCTCATCCGGAGCATTTGTCATTACGATCACCGGAAATTCCGGAACACTTTCATGGATATAATCCACGATTTCCCAACCCTTAATTACGATATGGGATGTGTCCAGCCGATAGTCCACGATTAGTGTTTGAATCTCCTCCTCGGAAATATCACGCAAAATTTCAGAGAACAGATCTTCTTTTTCCCTTTTTTGAATCGCATATTCCTTAAAACGGATTTCCTTTTTATTTTTGACATTTTCCAGGATAGCCACCTGGATATCGGCGCGTTCACTTTCTTTGTCATCAATGATCCCTATGTTCCACATATCCATTCCTTTCTGGTTTTAAGTCACTCCTTTGAAAACACAATCCGCAGACCGAACCCTTTTTCCATTTCTTTAACCTGGATATGTCCTGCATTTCGCTCTACCGTCTCCTTCACGACCCAAAGTCCTAAGCCTGTGCCGGCTTCTCCCTTTGAAGTTTCTCCCAATTCAAAAATTCTATCCGGATCATTCTGGTATTTTTCCGCCAGCGGAGGACCGTTATTTTCCATATCTACACAGATACTTTTTTCATCCTCATTTAACTTAAAAATCACCTGTCTCTCTGCGTTTTCTCCCTGTTCCAGAAACCATGCCGCGTTGAGCAGAAAATTATTCAGAATAATGTACCAGTCCACCACAGCGATATCGTAGAGGCATCCCTCTTTTTCTTTGCATTCCGACAGCACAGAAATATATTTCTCTGCCAGAAGCAGCGCCCACTGATCAAGGATACTTTGGGTAAGCTTTTCCAGAGATATTCTCTGTTTCACCAGATTCGGCTTCTTCAACCCCTGCATGATCACATCCAGCATAGCCGCCACCAGCTTATCGTTCTTTTCCAGGGTCTGCTCTACATAGTAGTAGGGATCGTAGGCGGCAGGCCCCTCATAGGGTCTGCCATCCAACAGATTATCTATCCTGCTCTTCATCTGGCTGGTGCGCACATGAAACTGTGTGTTGATCGCATTGAACTCATGGAAAAAGGTATTCAAAACAATACCGGATGCACTGAGGATCTGCATGATCTGTTTGCTTGCCAGTTCCCTCTGTGAGTCCTGCATCATATCATACACCGTCTCCAGATAATCCTCCTCCGTAAAGCCTTCGTCTGTTTGTCCTCTTTGACCGTCTTCGCCCGAATCGTCCTCTCTGGCAGAAGGGCCCTCCTCTGTCTCGGGCTCTGCTTCTTCCTCCGCTCCTTTGCCTTTCGCCTTTTTCATAGCGGCAGCCTTGACCTTGTCTGCAGTTGAGCGGATGCTATTCTCCTGCTCCTCTATCCACCTGGCATACTCCCGATAGATGTACTGTCTGTCAAACTCAAAATCTTTTAAACATTCTCTTAAAATATCTACAAAAATGTAATAGGTGCCGGTCAGGGCGATTCCCTCTCGATTCGCCATATCCTGCAGCAGAGGATTCTTCTCTCTGGAAATACGCACAAATCCAATCATCTGATAAGGCTGTACCCGCCATGCTCCCGTAGTATGCGCCACGCTGGCCGGGCTCTTCTGCGCCCTGGAGCCCATGCCGATCCAGTCCTGCATGGGGCCGTCGTCCCCGTAGGGCCGAACCTTAAAGTCATCACGATAGATCTTCACACCCGAAAACTGATCCAAAAGCTTCTTTCTCTTCCGACGGTTCACCCGTTTCATGACCTGGTGCTCGCTGTTTGCGTTTCGCAGGAAATAAAGCTCGGCGCTAAAGGCTCCTACCTCTTTGACGCGCTCCTTTTTGTCCCGTTTAAACAGCGTTAATATATTTCTTTCAAGGGTGATCTCTTTTTCATAATCTTTTCTGGTATGTCCCTCTTTCTGAAGAGCCGGCCTATTCCAGAAATCCTCTAGCATACAGGTTTTTGTTATGCCAGTTATAACATTCTTTACCGTCACGGTCTTCTTCCGAATATCCACCTCGTTTCTCAAAAGTTTGATCTGGAGCGCTTCGTCCCCGTCGTAGGATATCCGGATACGGTAATCAAAATCTTCTCTGCTGATTGCAATTCTCTCGGTCTTATAATTATATTCCGGACAATATCGATTATGTACTATCACATCAAAACGATCCACGCTTCCGATGGGATTGATACTCCTCAGATTTGTATTCACCTTCTGGTACAATCTATCACTCCAGGCTTCCCGCACCGGCGACAAAATGATTGCCGTACCGCACGACCAGTCATGTCCGGTTAAGCCGTCAAATTCTTCTCCCGCAAGCTCCTTGACCAGATCCTCATAGGAGTCCTCTGTCCGCTCCAGGCTGGCTTTCACCTCGTTAATCAGATGTGCGCCGGCAAACTGATCCCAGTCCATCCGCCAGCTGAGAGCGGTTTTTTCCTCCTCCGTCTGGGTATACACCTGCGAGACGGTAGAAAGCTTGTCCAACGCAAAACGTCCGATGCCCTTTGCTCCGGTCCGAACCCGATGCTTCCTGGGAGATGTGCTCTGCATTTCCTTGTTGCTGGTGCCAATGTGCATCCAAGCGCCCTTTACAGTCTCCTCATTCATTCCGGAACCGTTGTCCAAAACAACAATCCGGTTATAACGGAATAGAACCTTCTGTAGTTCCCTCTTCTCCTCTTCTTCCAGAGATTCCCTTCTCACCCACTGCGTTTTTTTTTCGCTCTCGTGATCCTCCTCATAAAATCGACTCACAAACAGAAAATCCTCCGGAGACAACGTATCCTTCAGATAAGAGAGCTCCGTGGTGTCCGGTATATCGGGAAAGGGCATGGAAAAGTCAACCCAGACACAGGATGCGTCCGCGTCATACGCATTCTTAATCAATTCCACCAAGGCTCCGTCCACATCCGCAATGTTTTCCCGGCCAATCAGCCTCGCCGCTTTCGCCCCCACTGAAAATTCTATCTGCATACCGTTGCTCCTATCCCTTTTGTCTCACTACATATTCCTGCACATCCCGAGGGCTGATCCGGTAGGAAGCGCCGCTCACACTGATCCCAATTTCTTTAATATACTCTAAAAATTTTCTGCTCCTCAAGATCCGTTCCGCCTCATCCAGACTCTGCCCTTCTCTCGGCACAATGTACATTCCCGAAAAGGGTACGGTCTCTCTATCCAGTCTGTAATACCGCACCTTGTCCGTTATCAACGTAGAAAGCAAAAGCTTCTCCTGATTGATATGGGCAAGCGCCTGAGATCTTCCGTACTCAAACCACTGGCTCTTCGGATCGCTCTTCCTTTTCAAGAGTCTTTCCTTCTCTCCCATCAGATACGCATAGGTCTGCGGAAAATTTTTTCGATAATCTTCCTCCGCATATCGTTGCAGCTTATTTTCCTGGGTATAAAAATAGGGAAAAATAATGTAAGTCTCACCTTTTATCCTGCCCTTTTTTTTGCCTCTATCCTGCTTCGTCTTAGGACTTGCCGCCTTTCTCACACTGTCCCTCTCAAAATAATGCTCCTTGCAAAAAATATATTTATCCGACACCTTTGTCACATCCTTAAGAACAAACACCTCATTTAAAAGTGTCGCCACTGGAGCGGAAACCTGAAAGAGATTCTTATATTTTACCGCTTTTTCACTCTTCCTGGGAAGAAAGAAAGCCCACTTCCCATTCAAGCAATCTTTGTCGATCAAAAGCGTTCTGCCGTTGGGAATATCCTCATAAAGAAACTGCTGCCCCGCCCCATCCTTCTCACAGAAAACGATCGCGGAGGAGGTCAGGATATCCTTAAACACCTTTTGATCTCTGTAATCGACAAGTCCGGTCAAATGCGGCAGGAGGTAATTTCTAAGCTGGTCGGAAAATTGATTTTTCATAAAATTATTGGGAATCAAATAAGCCAGCTTTCCTCCCGGTTTCAGAGATTGAAGCGCCGCCTCCGTAAACGCATAGTAATAATCCGGCTTTCCTCTACCGCAGGATTCAAAATTCTTTTTGATAAATTTCCTCTCTCTTTGAGACAAATTATAGTAGGTAATATAAGGCGGATTGCCAATCACATAGTCATAGTATTCTCCCTGGATCCGTCTAAGCGCGTCCCCTTTTTGCAGATTCCACCGGACTCCCTCTATCTGAAGCTCTGCCGCAGTGCGATCCAATTCCTTCACACACCTTTTCAGAAGCCTGGCATCCTTTTCTATGCCAGAAACGTCTGCTTCCAGACCCGCTCTAAGTTCCTCCTCCGAAATACCTCTCCTTCTGGCATCTATAATATACCTTCGCACGATCTCCTTGAGAAAGACACCTTCCCCACAGGAGTTTTCCAATATTTTTTTTCCGGACAGGCTTTCTGTGTACCCTATCTTGTCAAGCATATCTTCCACCAAAGGAGGCGGGGTAAAAACCTGACATGTCCACTTTTTCATTCCGTATATTACCTTCCGCAAGATTCCTTATTTCTTTTCAATATTATATAGCATCAGGCAAACCTTGACAATAAAAACCTCCTCAAATTTGCCAAAGGTTCTTGTGATTTCTCCGGTTTTCTATATAATAGTAAGAAGAGTATTCGGAAATGCCATCCTTAGGGGGAACCCTTAAAAATCATGCCAGGAGGATACAAAATGCCAAAAAGAACAGATATTCACAAGGTGCTCATCATCGGCTCCGGCCCCATCATCATCGGACAAGCCTGCGAGTTCGACTATTCCGGCACACAGGCCTGCAAGGCGCTTCGCAAGCTGGGATATGAGATCGTGCTGGTCAATTCCAACCCCGCCACCATTATGACGGATCCGGAGATCGCGGACGTCACCTACATTGAACCTCTGAACGTCGAAAGACTGGAGCAGATCATCGCCAAGGAAAGGCCCGATGCACTGCTGCCCAATCTGGGCGGACAGTCCGGTCTGAATCTGTGCGCAGAGCTGAACAAAGCCGGCATTTTGGACAAATATCAGGTGAAGGTGATCGGCGTCCAGGTGGATGCCATCGAGCGCGGCGAGGATCGGATCGAGTTTAAGAACGCCATGAATGCGCTCGGCATCGAAATGGCCCGCAGCGAGGTGGCCTACAGCGTGGAGGAGGCTTTGACCATCGCCGACCGGCTGGGCTATCCGGTAGTGCTCCGTCCCGCCTACACCATGGGCGGCGCAGGCGGCGGCCTGGTCTACAACCGAGAGGAGCTGAAGACCGTCTGCGCCAGGGGGCTGCAGGCCAGTCTGGTGGGCCAGGTTTTGGTGGAGGAATCGGTGCTTGGCTGGGAAGAGCTGGAGCTGGAGGTGGTGCGCGACGCCGACAACAATATGATCACCGTCTGCTTTATCGAGAACATCGATCCCATGGGAGTGCACACGGGGGATTCCTTTTGCTCCGCGCCCATGCTGACCATTTCCCAGGAGACGCAGAAGCGGCTGCAGGAGCAGGCTTACAAGATCGTGGAGTCTGTCCAGGTGATCGGCGGCACCAACGTGCAGTTTGCCCATGATCCCAAGAGCGACCGGATCGTGGTCATTGAGATCAATCCCCGTACTTCCCGCTCCTCGGCGCTGGCGTCCAAGGCCACCGGCTTCCCCATCGCGCTGGTGTCCGCTATGCTGGCCTCCGGCCTGACCCTGAAGGATATTCCCTGCGGAAAGTACGGGACCCTGGACCGCTATGTGCCGGACGGCGACTATGTGGTGATCAAGTTCGCCCGCTGGGCCTTTGAGAAATTCAAGGGCGTGGAGGACAAGCTGGGCACCCAGATGCGCGCCGTGGGCGAGGTCATGAGCATCGGCAAGACCTACAAGGAGGCGTTTCAGAAGGCGATCCGCTCTCTGGAGACCGGCCGCTACGGTCTGGGACATGCCAAAAACTTTGACACCCTGACCAAGGACCGGTTGCTCTCCCTGCTGATCACACCCTCCAGCGAACGCCACTTTATCATGTACGAGGCGCTGCGCAAGGGAGCCTCCGTGGAGGAGATCCATGAGATCACCCACGTAAAGCGCTGGTTTATCGAGCAGATGAAGGAGCTGGTGGAGGAAGAGGAAACCCTTCTTCTGTCGAAGGGCTCTCTTCCGGCGGACGAGCTTCTGATCTCGGCCAAAAAGGACGGCTTCTCCGACAAGTATTTGAGTCAAATTCTGGAGATTCCGGAGGCGGATATCCGAGACCGCCGCATTTCGCTGGGCGTGGAGGAGGCCTGGGAGGGCGTTCACGTAAGCGGCACTCAGGACAGCGCCTACTATTTCTCCACCTACAACGCTCCGGACAAAAATCCCGTAAACTGTGACAAACCCAAGATCATGATCCTGGGCGGCGGCCCCAACCGTATCGGCCAGGGGATTGAGTTTGACTACTGCTGCGTGCACGCTTCCCTGGCTTTAAAAAAGCTGGGCTTTGAGACGATCATCGTCAACTGCAATCCGGAGACGGTCTCCACGGATTACGACACCTCCGACAAGCTTTACTTTGAGCCGCTGACTCTGGAGGATGTGTTGAGCAT
Organism: uncultured Acetatifactor sp.; assembly: GCA_947631615.1. Taxonomy (GTDB): domain Bacteria; phylum Bacillota; class Clostridia; order Lachnospirales; family Lachnospiraceae; genus Acetatifactor. The sequence continues at coordinate 18,854 of CANRLX010000033.1, read as the reverse complement.
TTACAAAAAGGAACAGCCCGTGGGCGTGATCGCCCAGTTCGGCGGACAGACCCCGTTAAATCTCGCCGCGGATCTGGAGAAAAACGGTGTCCGGATCCTCGGCACCTCCCCCTCTGTCATCGATCTGGCGGAGGATCGTGATCAGTTCCGCGCTATGATGGATAAGCTTCGTATCCCCATGCCGGAGTCCGGTATGGCCACCACGGTGGAGGAAGCCCTGTCTATCGCCGCAGAGATCGGATATCCCGTGATGGTGCGTCCCTCCTATGTGCTGGGCGGACGCGGCATGGAGGTCGTCTATGACGATGAGAGCATGACGGAATACATGAACGCCGCCGTAGGCGTTACCCCGGACCGGCCCATCCTGATCGACCGTTTCCTCAACCACGCTATGGAGTGTGAGGCGGACGCGATCAGCGACGGCACCCATGCCTTTGTGCCCGCTGTGATGGAGCATATCGAGCTTGCCGGCATCCATTCCGGCGACTCGGCGTGCATCATTCCCTCCGTTCATATCTCGGAGGAAAATGTGGCGACGATCAAGGAATACACCCGCAGAATCGCGGAGGAAATGCACGTGAAGGGTCTGATGAATATGCAGTACGCCATCGAAAACGGAAGGGTGTACGTGCTGGAGGCCAACCCCCGCGCGTCCCGCACCGTCCCCCTGGTGTCCAAGGTCTGCAACATCCGCATGGTGCCTCTGGCAACGGAGATCATCACCTCGGAGCTGACCGGAAAACCGTCTCCCGTCCCCTCCCTAAGGGAACAGGAAATCCCCAACTACGGTGTGAAGGAAGCGGTCTTCCCCTTCAATATGTTTCCCGAGGTAGACCCCATCCTGGGGCCGGAGATGCGTTCTACCGGCGAGGTCCTGGGGCTGTCCGGCTCCTACGGCGAAGCCTTCTACAAAGCGCAGGAAGCCACCCAGTCCAAGCTGCCCCTGGAGGGGACCGTGCTCATCTCTGTCAATCGCAAGGATCGGGAAGAGGTGGCGGAGGTGGCGAGACAATTTGCTGCCTGTGGCTTCCACATCGTCGCCACGGGCAGGACCTGCGAGCGGATCAACGAGGCCGGCATCGCCGCGGAAAGGGTAAACAAGCTGTATGAGGGCCGCCCGAATATCCTGGATCTGATCACCAACGGCAAGATCGACCTGATCGTCAACTCGCCCATCGGAAAGGACAGCATCCACGATGACAGCTATCTGCGCAAGGCGGCTATCAAGGCCAAGATTCCGTACATGACCACCATTGCCGCCGCCCTTGCGACGGCCAGCGGGATCCACTATGTAAAGACGCACGGCAGCAGCGAGGTAAAATCTCTGCAGGAGCTGCACAGCGAGATTCACGAAAAGAAACGATGACCCCAAGACTAAGGTAACTACGCATAAAACCGTATCAGATCACAAACGGAAAATGGATTTTAATGGGTGCAGAGACCGTCTGCCACGAATCTTTCGTCCACGGCGGTCAGACTGCACCTTCCCCCGTCTTTGAGCTCCCCGAACAGGATTTCATCCACCAAAAGCGGCTTGATCTCGCTTTGTATCACCCGCTCGATCTCTCTTGCGCCAAATTCCGCGCTGATCCCCTTCTGCTTCACCAGTCTCCTGGCCTTCGCATCGACGGACAGCTCCAGCTCCTCCTCCCTGCCGATCAACGGGTTGACGCCCTCCAGATTGTCGTTTAAGCAGACGGCATACTGCCGCCACAAATGATCCTGCGCGCTGTCGTCCGCATCCCCTTCGTTCTCGGATCGATCTCCCGCCTCGGAAATCCTGCCGTTTCTTCGGTCGTCCTCCCGAGCCATCTCCTCACACGCAATGGTCATCTCCCGCAAAAGCTCCGGCGGCTCCACGCCCTGTCCTTGCCGCTGTTCTGCGCCGACTCCCAGGCATAAAACAATACGTTTCCCATCCCCTGGGAAAACTCGGGGGCGTTCTCCGACTCCGGCGGAAGGATCTCCACCACAAACTCCATGGAGGTAAAATCGTCGTTGTGCATGATCACCCGATAGCGCCGGGGCTTTTGCAGATCTATTCGGGTCTTTTCTCTGGTTTCTCCCTGTACGGACATAATGCCCACCTCCTTCTTGATTTTTGCCGTGCCATATAGTAAGATTGAGCAGGAAACGAAAGCCGGAAGCGATCCGGAGAATTGAGAGCTGGAATGAGTACATACGATTTGACACAGGGAAATATTTTGAAAAATCTGGTGCGGTTTTCCGTGCCCTATCTGCTGTCCTGTTTTTTGCAGACCTTCTACGGGCTGGCGGATCTGTTTATCACCGGACAATTCAACGGCGCATCCACCATCACCGCCGTCTCGGTAGGCAGCCAGCTTACCCATATGCTGACCGTCGTGGTGGTGGGCATGGCAATGGGAAGCACCGTGGGCATCGGCCGCTCCGTCGGCGAGGGAAACAAAAAGACTGCGGCGGCGATCATCGGAAACACCGCCCTTGTTTTTACCGCCGTGGCTCTTCTTTTGACCGGTGTCCTCTTTCTGGCGGCGGACGAAATACTGACAGCTTTGTCAGTTCCATCGGAGGCCTTTGCGGAGGCGCGAAGCTATGTGACGATCTGTTTCTTCGGCGTCCCGTTTATCACCGCGTACAACGTGCTGAGCAGCATCTACCGCGGTCTGGGAGATACCAGGCACCCCATGTACTTTGTGATGATCGCCGGAATCCTCAATGTGGGGCTGGATTTTCTCCTGATCGGCCCTTTTCGTATGGGCGCTTCCGGCGCGGCGCTGGCAACCGTCAGCTCTCAGGCGGTAAGCGTGCTTCTCGCCGTGTTATCTATGCGCGGCGCGACGGACTTAAAACTCAGCTCCCGAGATTTTCGCCCGAACAAAAAAATAATGTGGCAAATCCTACGGGTGGGCATACCGATCTCCGCACAGGACGGACTGATCCAAATCTCCTTCCTGATCATCACCACCATCGCCAACCGTCGGGGCGTAGAGGCCGCTGCCGCCGTCGGCATTGTGGAAAAAGTGATCAGCTTTCTGTTTCTGGTCCCCTCCGCTATGCTGTCAGCCGTGTCCACCATCTGCGCGCAGAATCTCGGCGCAAAGCAGTACGACCGCAGCCGGTCTACTCTGTATGACGCGCTGAAGATCAGCATGGGAGCCGGCGTCGTGTTTACCGTCGTGTGCCGGCTGTTCGGGACGCAGATCCTGCAGCTGTTCGCCCGGGAGGAGCCTGTCGTGGCGGCCCTGGGTGTGCAGTATTTAAACTCCTATGTGCTGGACTGCATCTTTGCAGGCGCGCATTTCTGCTTCAGCGGATATTTCTGCGCCTGTGAAAAACCGATCCTGTCTTTTTTTCACAACATCGTCTCGATCGTTTTGATCCGTATTCCGGGAGCATACCTCGCCTCCGTGTACTGGCCGGACACGCTTTTCCCGATGGGGCTGGCCGCGCCCATGGGATCGCTTTTGTCGGCGCTGATCTGCCTGGCCGCATACCTCGTCATTGAGCGGCGGCGGTCACTCACGCATCGATCTCAAAAATAACCTTTTCATAGGCATTGATCACCTGGGTCTCCTCATAGGTAGAAAACCGCGGGTACTTTCTCCCGTAGTTTAAGTGCACATGCCCATGGACAAAAAAAGCCGGCTTATACTTCTCGATCAGCGTGCGGAACACACCGAATCCCATGTGGGGCAGATCCTCGCCGTCGTGAAGCTGATACGCCGGCGAATGGGTCAGCAGAATATCAAAGCCTCTGCGAAATTTTAACGGCCACCAGAGCTTGTGCACGCGCCAGCGCATCTGCCTTGGCGTATACTGATATTTGCCGGACGGCTTATAGCGCATGGAGCCGCCGAGCCCCAGGATCCGGACTCCCTTGTATACATAAAGCTGATCGTCTATACAGACACAGCCGTCGGGCGGCGTGTCCTCGTAGCAATCGTCGTGATTCCCGTGTACATATAAGACTGGCGCATCCGTAAAGGTCGCCAGAAAGGACAGGTACTGGGGACTTAAATCTCCGCAGGACAGAATGAGATCGATTCCTTCGAGGTAGCTCTTATCAAAGAAATCCCACAATAATTCCGATTCATGGTCCGCAATAGCCATTATTTTCATTGGTCGTCCCCACTCTTCTCTCTGATGTTTATCGTTTACAAAGGCATCAGACATCCGCCTCCGAATCTTTGAGTCCCTGCATCCTTACAACGGCCTGCGCCTCCTCCGTCAGATCGGAAATAGAGGGCATCTCTCCCACCACATTGTCCATCAGCCAATCCATGGTGATGATCTCCTGGGGCGGGATCGCCTGATCCTCCTGGTTTTTAAGCGTTCCATTCTGATCCCGAAGCTCACCGGAGAAAGGAACCCAGACATCGGAACAGATATCGTTGCGCAGCAGATCCACCAGCCGCTTGGTCCCCTGGGGCAAATTCTGCGAACAGATCAGATCTACCACGCCGGCGGACATGCCCCACCAATAGTTGATGGCGCGGCTTCCTGCGTCCTCCTCCTTCCAGGCGCCATTCAAAACGATACGGACGACCTTCTCGTATAGTTTTCCCCAATGCCAGGTGGTCATAGCCAAATTATCCGGCGTTTCCCCCTGGACACGATACAGTCCAAAATGTCGGGAGGAGTCGTCGGGAGGGGTCATATCCTGATCCATGATATAGTCGACCTGAGGATCTTCTGTGATCCTCAGCCCCCGATCCTTCAGCGTCCTCCAATCCAGATAAATTTTCGCCTGGGGATTCACCATCTTGGCTCCCATCGCAAAGGCGTTGATGTTGGCCGCCATCCCATAGATCGGATAGTCGGCGATATAGCCGATCTTGTTGGTCTCGGTCATGGAGCCCGCAATGACCCCCGCCAAAAACTTCGCCTCATACATCCTGGCGTAGTAGGTCCTCAGGGTGGGGTGGGAAATGTTCAGCGAACAATTCAGGATCTTAACATTCGGATGGTTTGCCGCGATCTTCAGGCTGGCCGGAATCATCACGGGAGTGGTGGTGAAAAGCAGCTGATACCCGTCCTCGATCGCCTGTTCCATCTGTTCGAGATCCGTTTCCCCCGCGACAATGTTCTCAAATGCCGCCGTCTCCACCTGTCCCGGAAACACATTGTCCAGATACAGCCGTCCCAGCTCGTGACTGTAGGTCCAGCTGGAGGTCTTGTGGCTCTTCTCATAAAAAAACGCGATCTTCAGAGGACTTGGGGAGTCCGGATGGATCAGGTTCAGCAGGTTCCGATAGAGATTCGGGGAGGCGTTCTCCTTCGGCGGCTCCATGAACAGCTCGATGGACTGCTCCTCCGTCAGCACCAGAAATTCATCCCATATCGTGGAGAGATCGTTTTTGATCTCCTGTTCCGACTTCTGCCGGACCTCCTCATAGCCAAACACGGTGAGGAACGTCAAAAGGGCATCCCCCAGAGTAATGGACAGCTTTTTCCCGCCCTTCGCCTCGAACGCCTTCCGAAACAGGATGTAGACGGAATCAAACTCCTGGTGTTCCTCATAGGACCACTTTTCTCCCTTGGGAATACCGATCTGTTCCTGAAATTTGGCAAAACGGCCGCACTCGCTGAAATAGATGTAGTTGATGCCCGTCGCCTCATAGAAGTCCAAAAACTCGTAGTATATCTTATTTTCTTTGCTGTCCGTGCGCTTGGGAACGATCCTTGTGACCGAGCAGGGCACGCTGTAGGCATCCAGAAATTTCAGGACGCTGACCCGCTTGTTGCCCTCCAGCACATAAAAGCGGTTCATAAACTCATACACCTTGACGGAGTCCCTCAGGCCATCCTCCTGCAGAGAGGTGCACAGCTGTACCCATTTGTTGGCAAACTCCGTCTGGGGAGGCAAAAGGGGCATAAAGTTTCCGGCAAAGGCGTTGGTCCTGCCCCTCGTCCTCGTCCCCACGATCAGCTCCAGGGGGATCTCGCACAGCCCCAAATTAACCTCATATTCTACCTTTACATAAGATAAGATCTCATCCAGCGCAGGCAGATAGGGGTAATCTCCCTTTTGCAGGTGGGATCGGTATTCCCTCTGCCCTGCCTTTAACGCGCTGTTATATTTTTCGTATGACATACTAACTCCTTTCCCGTCGCAGCCGTCTGCTGTCCCCTTCCTCACAAAAATTCCACTCTGCCGTCCTCAAGGTGGTAGAGCGCGCCGTATACCCGCAGACCGTGCTCCTCTTCCTGCTGAATCTCCAGACTTTCCTCGATCATTTTCATGCTGTGCTTTACATTTAAGCAGCAAGCCTTATAATCGTCCGTTTCCGTTTTGATCGCTCTGCGGATCTCGTCGGTAATATATTTTATGTAGCCCTCCGGATTGTGATTGATGACGGCATCCACCGCCCCGCAGTGATTGTGTCCCATAACCACGATCAAACGACAGCCCAGGTGCTCTGCAGCATATTCTATACTGCCCAGCTGATGATTGTCAATCACATTTCCCGCCACGCGGATCACAAAGAGATCCCCGATCCCCGCGCTGAAAATACTCTCCGGTATCACCCTGGAATCGGAACAGGTAATGATAATCGCATAGGGGTTCTGCCCTTCCGAGCAGGTCCTTTGGCGAAGGCGCGGGCCAATATCGCCCAAATTTTTCTCCGCAAGAAGATAGCGGTCATTGCCTTCCTTTAGTTTCTGCAGAGCCTCCTCTGCGGTATAAGCAGGTGTCATGTGCATACGGTGAGAACCTCCTCCCGGGCTTTCCTCGGTGTATCGCGTCAAAACGGTTGTTTACCAATAGTATATCATTTGTTGCCGCGCTGCACAAGGATATCAGGCGCCAAACCGGTTATCCGGCTTCTCTTGGGAAGATGGCCTCGCCATTTAGACAGACGGACATCTGCAGCTTGACCACAGCAGATGATTTTTGATTTCTCCTTTTATTCCCTCTGAATACTGTCCCGTATGGCCTCAAATTCCTCCATGGATATGGCGTGGTTCCTGTATTCAAACCGGTCTCCCTCCCCATAATTCTCCCCTTCGTAAACGGCAGAAAGCCGGAACCAATCCACCAGGCAGCAGCAGCCGTCGTAGGTCATAACCTGGTAGTCTATCCTTCCCCCATGCGTAAGATCCGTTTCCACTACCACATAGTTTCCTTCCCGTTCCGCGACATAAGAGACCTCCGTTGTAAAGACGGTCCCTAAGACCTTATAAACGGTGTCCCCTGCCACATCAAAATATAAGCGCGCTCCCGCGTAGCCATACAGGATGAGCTCTTCCTCTCCATCATTGTCAAAATCCACATACTCCACGCCTTCCCACCACGGCTCTCCCTCCGTCAGCTCCTCGTTAAAATCAGCATAGCTTCGCGTGACAAACCCTTCCTCAAGTACATCACCCTTGCTTTTTACACCTTCTACCGCGCAGGTTTTCCCGTTTACAAAGTCGGACAGAGCCTCAGAGGCATCCGAAGTATGTCCCATATTCTGATATGCGGTTTCCACATCCTCATACAAATAAGCGCAGCAGATCAGATCATCATATCCCATCTCGGCCAGCCGGTCCGAAAACTCTTCATTGGCGATTTCTCCCTCCGCATCGTAGGTATTCCACGTATAGCCCTCATCATCGGTTTCCAGCTCTACCTTTAACGCACCCTCCTCATAGACCAGATAATAATCCCGACGTTTTTCATCCTCCCCGCCGTGAATACGCACCAGCCCTTTCTGCGGCACATACTCAAACCAATAAAATATCCTCTCTCCGCCGCTTTCCGCGCTCTCAATGGAATACCTTGTTCCAAAGACCTTCGCCTTTTCCACACCGTTTGGCAATTTTAGTAAAGACCTGATCGTATTCCTCCAGGCAGGCCGCCTCCAAAGCAGCCTCTTTTTCGGAAGCTGTCCTCCGGCAGGCACAGAGCAACGCAGCCGCAAGTATACATAACATACAACATATCCAACGCTTTTTCTTCATTTTCAATCCAATTCCCCTCCAAACACGCTCTCGGTCAATTCCCTGCAGTACTCCGCAGAAAAGCTGCCGTCCTGTTTGACGATCTCGTTTCTTTGCGCAAGCTCCTCCGTATATTCCGAAAGCGGATATACGGTAACGCCTCCAAATCCGTCCTCAAGATGACACACCAGAGGTTCCACACCGTAGTCCTTGATGATAACGTTTCCCTCCGGATCCTGTCCCACCGTGACTTTGGCCATACCGCCTACCATACGGTTCGCCACACCCTCGCCCGTGCCGGAGGTCCAATTCACGAAATTTCCCAGGGAATAGTATACCAGAGTGTCGTCCACCCACTCCACAGGCTCGATCACATGTGGATGCGTCCCAAGGACCAGATCCGCGCCGTTTTCCGCAAACAGCCGGGCCCACTCCCGCTGGGATTGGGTCTCCTCCAGACAGTACTCGGTGCCCCAGTGAGGACAGACCACCACAAAATCCGCCAGCTCATCGGCTCTCTCAAGATCGGATATCACGCGCTTTTTCTCCAGCAGATCCACTCCATAGGGCATATCTTCCGGCAGCGGGATCCCGTTTGTCCCGTAGGTATAATTCAAAATGGCAATCCGGATCCCGTCCTGCTCATATACATAAATCTCCTGTTGATCTTCCGGATCGTCGTGGATTCCCAGCACCGCCTTTTCCGGATAGTTTTCTTCCCAGAAGTTCATACAGTTCACCAGCCCCGCTCTTCCCTTGTCAAGAGCATGATTGGTGGCGTGGAGTATAACGTCGAATCCGGCTTTGTCCAAGGCATCTCCCAGCTCATAGGGCGCATTGAAACAGGGATAGCCCGTGATTCCCAGCTCTTCGCCGCCGATGATCACCTCCTGATTCACCAGCGCCAGATCCGCTCCCTGTATCTCCTCCTGCATCTTTTCAAAAACGGCGTCAAAATCATAGCTGCCCTCCTCATTCAGAGCGCTTTCCGCCACGGGCGTGTGCAGCAGGATATCCCCCACCATGACCAGCGTGACCTCGGGTTCCGTTTCCGGCACGTCGGCTATTGGCTGCTTGGGTTCTGTTTCCTGCACGCCGTCTATCGGTTGCTTGGGTTCTGTTTTCTGCGAAGCGGCATCGTCTGCGCAGCCGGTGGATTCCGTCACATTCCCATAAGGCTGTTCGCTTTGAACATTTGCACCGGATAGCTGCAGATCGCTTGCCTCCTTGCCGCAGCCTGCCAGCAGCCCTGCCGCCAGCGCCGCACACAGAAGCGCTCCCAGCCATTTTCCGGCCTTACACCATTTCCGGTCTTTTGCCATTCCCTTGTTCCTCCGCCTTTCCCTCCGTTATCTCACAGACGCAAGCAAGCTTTTGAGATATTCCAATACCTTAATTTTCCTTTCATCATCTTTACGTGTTATCTCAAATTTCCAGTTGGGATCGATGGCAATTTCCAACTGGTTATAATAGCGCCTTCGAGCTTCGTTACTATTGATCTCATTTCGCTTGTAATAAACGTTGTTTGTTCCATCCTGCGTCGGAAAAATATTTCCGACATTATTGCACCCCAGCATTAAGCCATAGGCCAGGATTTGTATTCTATCCGGCCTCGCGTATCTTGAATTCATGGAATCTTTGTATTTCACATCAAACACTACATAATTATCCGTTTCCGAATCATATATAATAATGTCTGGTTTTATATTGCCTCTGATATAATTTGCATAAGTCCTGTTCTTTTCTCGCAAAACCGCTGTCTTATCATCATATTGCGCTATCCGTATTCCTGTCTCCTTGGAATTGTATGAAAGAACACCTGCCCGCTTAAAATACGCTCGAACATACATTTCAAATAACTTGTCCATCGAGATGGCATACGGAACCACATAGCTTGTGACAGCCGATCCGCCATTCGCTTCAAGCGTAATTTCATTGAGAACCATTTTCGCCGCCTTGATCACGGGTTTATAATAAACATACACCCCTGTGGTTTTTATTTTGTTCAAATCCATCCTGGAGATTTTCGTATAGGACACATGAGATAATGCTTTCCTGCTATAAGAAATCATTTCTCTGAAAAAATTCTTATTACCCGCAGCAGACCCAAAGTATTGATTCAAAAACAACTCCGCCTTATGCAGCGCGGCTTTTAAAACTCTATTTTCCAGAATGTCCTCCGAATACCGAAGATACCGGCAGTAAATGCGGTCATCGCGCCCTCTAAGCGTATTGGCTCTAATGTTTTGATGGAATACGATTTTCCCTTTTGCCTTTCCTGCAAGGTTTTCCTCGTTACATACCATACGTCCCATGAGAGGCCTTCTGCAGAGAGATTTCAGCATGGTGATATAGACACTTGCCGTAATGATGCTGCTTTCCTTTGCGATATCGTCTTGTAAGAAGATGGGATTCTCCTCATCAAAAAAATGAAACAGCTCATTATCTCTGAGATCCTCTATTTCCTGACTTGTATCATGTAATCTGTTGGTCTGCGGCGCCAAGTAATGTTCAAATTCATCGTCATCGCGAAGTGCGTTCAGCATTTCTATTACCGATATCGGAAAACGGGGGATAATTTTAAGAATGACTTCCCTTCCGTCATTGGAAACTACATCCTTTCCGGACACCCCTTTCAGCCGGCACACACCCACATAGTTTCCTGCGTAAAGACATCCGTTTATCCTCCTGATACCAAGGTTCACTATCTCTTCCTCATGTGAACACAATAATTCATCCGGATCGATCTTCTCGGAAAGTCCCTCTAATGAGCTGTTATCTTTGGCATAAAACACCCACTGGCGCTTTGAGCCCTCTTTCCAGTAATTTGCCTCTATCATAATAACCTCTGCCTTACTCAGGCTGGATGAGCTTTTCAAAAATATCCTTCACTTTATCCTCGTCTGAGTTAATATCCACATCCCCTGTGATGCAGCCGAGCAGCCCTGACCAGCCATCTCCATTTGCTTCAGGGCGATCAAATTGGAACATTCCGTCTTTATAATACTCTCTCAGAATAGGAAGCATCTGATACCGGAATCTCAAATATAACTGGTCGTCCGAGGATACCAGAAAATAGGTGTGCCCAATTTGAACATCGTCCTTATAATACTCGCTGTTCAAATTATCCGGATGAAACAGTTCCGCAACACGATCAAAGAGAATCGCAGCTTTTTCGTTAATCTCCTGTTGTTTTCTCTCGGTGTCCGCATCGCCATCGGTGCCAATCTTATACTCCAGGACGGTTTTTCTGTCCGGAAGCAAAGGAAAGAATAGAAAACGCCTACGGATTGCGTAGTCAATTCCGCCAATGGATTTATCCGCCGTGTTCATTGTCCCCAAGATATATAGGTTATCCGGCAATCGTATTTTATTGGAATCGTCAACCGTATATGGAGTCGCTACACTTTTTCCTCTATATTCAAGCCCATAGATCAGTTCGCCAAATACTGTCGCCAGATTGGCTCTATTGATTTCGTCAATCACAAGAAAGAATTTGGTATCTTTGTATTCCGAACGGGAAGCCGCCTCTGCCATCTCACCTAATATTTTGTTGACGGTATTATAAGAAACAGCGGAGCTTTCTCCATCCCGTGATCTCATCGTACTCACCTCTATTCCGCGGACAAAATCTTCGTACCCGTAGGAAGGATGAAATTGGACAATATCCCAGGCTATGGACGGAGCTTTCCCCGGGTTGGCTTCTACCCAGTCAGAGAGAGGCTTTTCTCTGCTGTAGCTTTTAATTTGTAAAGAATCAAGCGTTTCATCCGAAATCAGATCCGTATCGGATGCTCCCCGGCCGATATACTTTAAATACTCCCTGGCAGAATACGTTTTAGAAGTTCCAGGAGGGCCTTGCATGATCATTTGATGAATCCCTAAGGTTTCCATCGCTCTTGCGTATTCTTCATACTTTTTACGGTTGTCCACTTTGTACACTCCTTCCACCTTGATTGTCTGACCGCCAACGGTAATCGTTTCCCCTATGTTTTTCCAAAATAATGTCAGATTGGATATGACATTTCTAAATGCAATATTTGCCCTTAAATTAACGTCCGCTTCGTCAGAAACCTCCGGATGAAGCTTTCTCGACTCACTGACGAAATGCTTGTATTCCTGTGCCGCATAAGCCCTCAACCTATCGATATTATCATCCCCGGGATATTCTGCAAGATAAGACGAATAGTGCTGCTCTAACGCCCTATAATAACTTTTGAGGATCCGGAACATCATGGAATTTGGTGAGGAAGAATAACGCTCATTTTCCTCTGATCCGCTATCCAAATCTTCATACCATCGCGTGTACTCTTTCGGCTGCATTTCAGATGCAATAGTATATTCCATTCCATCCACCACAACGATATCGTCTTTATTGCCGGAATAAAAAAACCTCGGCTGCTTACGATTTCCGCTCCCATCAACGGTTGTTCCGTATGTGTAAATATCTCTGTCTTTCTTTTCAATATAAAGATATCCGGGACTGGAAAAAGTGCGTTCTACTTTATTCAGTTTCGCTTTTTTTCTGACAAGGACTTGAGGATTGAACATAATTCCCTGAAGGATATCCTCATCGTCTAACAATCCCTGTTCCTTGATACGAGTCACAAGATTTACCAAGGGTTGGTGTGTGCGTCCCTGGCTGTAAAAGGCATCCGCTGTAACCTCTTTTTTCTTTATGAAGATTCTCCCATTCTCCGAAAAACTAATATCTTTACTGTATTTTCCCTCAACCAGCTTCTGAAAAGCAGCTATGCTTGTATTTGCTGTTTTATCCAGTATTCCATCCTTAACATACTGTTTCAACATAGGGACAATCTGATAGCGGGCTAGCATAGAGGTCCCTGCATCTTTATAAATTCCGTGCCCTATAACATACTTCTCCCTCTCAGACGCGGACAACTGATAACGGTGCCTTAAATGATCGGTCACAATCCGCCTTGCACGATAGTACATCGCATTGGCCGATATATCATAATCGGAATAGGACGCATTGGCATCGTCATTCATATAGCGGTAGTCGTTTTCGATGCTTCTCTCGTAGAAATGACGGAAGAAACCATAATTAAACTGCTCCACGGAATCTATCGTCGTACTCCGCGTGGCAATGATATATACATTGGGCGAAATCCAAACACTGGAGTCGTCTCGTATGGAAATTTTATAGGCACTCTCGCCGTGCGGCTCAATCAATGGAAGCATATCACCCAGGATTCCCGATATCGCTCCGCGGCCAATATCATCCAGTATCAAGAAATACTTTTTTTCCTCACCGTTTTTCCAGCTTCTGTTTGCACGTTTCAACAATGACAGGAAAATCTTGTCCTCATATTGGAAAACAACACTGCCATCTTCCGTTTGTACGGAAAGGCCCGATACAAAATCTTCATAAGAAAACGAAGGATGAATCGGGACAAATTCTAAATCGAGGTCATATTTTTCCTTTCCTTCGGACAGTGCTCCCTGTGAATTAAAAACAGGTTTCCGGCAATTCTCTACAATCGCAGATGCAAGATATGTCTTTCCAACACCGGATCCGCCGGACAAAATCAAGTATTTATTTTTATCAATAATACCGCTTAATTCATCAATTAAGTCCGTTGTCAATTTCGCCATATCTAATTACCCATCCAGTCTATCAAGCACTTCTGCAACTGCCAGCGCCACACACTTGGCGAGCTTTGGAGGTACCGCATTTCCAATCATAATGTAGGTATCTGTCTGATTTCCAATAAACTCAAAATCGTCGTCAAACGATTGAAGCCTCGCCGCTTCACGGGGAGTTATATCCCGACACTGTTTAGGATCATAATGAATAAAGCGGTTGCCATCCCTATCGAGATGCGAGATGATGGTAGTACTTGGCTCCTCTTTTCGCAGAACGTGATATCGATGTATCGGCGATTTTGCACCGACACGCTCTTCATACAATTCGCTTAGACTCTGGCTATCCGCATATTTATTTCTTCCCGAGAGAATATCGTCTGCAAGCATACCATAAATCTCAACATCTCTTAAACTATGGTGTCTTGCGCGATGCCAGGAAGTATGACATTCCGGCTTTGTGTAGTCAATCCTGCCCGGTGATGTGCCCTCATTTATAATGGGATAAATAGGAGGCAGATCTCCTATGGCTTCCCCAACAGAAATCTTTCGGGAAGTCTGATGTTTTGGTAAGATTTTGGTATAAAATTCTTTTAAAAGAACCTGCGGCTGATCGCAGACATCTTTTTGAATCCCCAAAATTATCAATCGTTCCCGATGCTGTGGGACGCCATAATCACTTGCGTTTATTTTTGCATATTGCTTCAAATCATCTATTATCTCATATCCTATTCCTTCAAAGCCTTTACGAATTAGCTGCGTAATCGGTGTGCCATCGGGCATCGCGCTCAACATGCCGGGCACATTTTCAAATATGAATACTTTTGGACGGTATCGATTCACCACGTTCAAATAATGCTCAAACAGATAATTCCTGTAATCATCTTTCATTCCGTTTTTATCACGGACACGTCCGGCAACGGAATAGGCTTGACACGGCGGACCCCCAATAATAATATCTATTCCGCCGGCTTTCTTTACAAAATAATCCAGGCCTTTGCCTTTTCCATAGGGTCCCGTTTTATAACGGCTTTCTTTTCCGTTTGGAAGAATTTCACGCGTGGGAGCCGCCGAATCATCACTCCAGCCATAAAATAATTCTTCTTTTTGAACGTCAAAACACATTACACGTTCGTCGGCATCCGTAATGTTCCATTTTGTTTTCAGACGATGAATTAACGTTTTTACCTGCGGCTGCAGCCATTCAACGGCAGCAATATCCTCATATTTTCCGCTCTGCATAAATCCGTCTTCCAGACCTCCGCATCCCGCAAAAAGGTCAATCATTTTATAAGCCATCTTGACCGTCCCTCATTTATCAATATATTTTTTCAGTTGTTCCGCAATCACCTGGCCAAGAATCGGAGGTACCGCATTGCCAACCTGTTTAAACTGATCGGATTGATTTCCGTAAAACAGAAAATCATCGGGAAAGCTTTGCAGTCTCGCGCTCTCTCGCACAGTCGGGATTCGATTCCATTTGTAATGGAAGTGAGATCTGTGACCGGTATTTATAGTTAGAGAAGGCTTTTTGCTATGATATCTTGTAAGGGCTTCATGGTATCTATACATTCTTCTATACTCTTCAGGCAATGCCAAATAATTTCTCCCCTCCGGAACCAAGGCAATCATTTTTCTCGTTTTCTCGATAGGCACACTTCCGATGTGGTTATATACAAATGCGGAATGGCGTCTCATAAGCTTCTGATACTCAGATGTCGGAGGTGTCATATATTCCTGAACTTCAGCCCCACGAATAATATCGCCATTTTCCAACTGAAGGCTCGGCAAATCACTAATGGCTTGTTCGCATGTAACATAGTGTGACTCATCAACCATAGGTTTCGGAAACTCAAAATCTACGTCGGAATCTCTAAGTCCCACAAAGAAGACTCTCCTCCTTAGTTGCGGCACACCAAAGTCAGGTGCAAACAGCACCTCCGGAACCATCTTATAACCTATCTCGTCAAAATCCTTCACCACTCTTTTTGCTCCAACGCCGTCGTTTGCTTCAATCATAGCAAGTACATTTTCAAGCAAAACCGCTCTGGGCTTTAGGCGGTCGGTAAGTTTTACCATGGCGAGATAAAGAAAATTCCTTTTGTCATTTATATCCATTTTTCCCGCATAAGAAAACCCCTGACAGGGAGGGCCTCCAACAAGAATGTCTAAATCATGGATTCCCTTGTTTTTTAAAAATTCAACAATAGGATCAAGATTTTTATGCTCAAACAAATCTAACTTCATCGCCGTTGCTGAACCATGGTTCTCCCGAAATGTTTTCAACGCCGCATCATCATAGTCAACGCCCAGAATCACATCATATCCCGCGTCAAGGAACCCCTTGGACAATCCTCCGGCTCCGCAAAATAGATCTAAACAGGTAAGTTTCCGTTTCATTGATAAACATCCTTCTTTAGTCTGCAATCTCTTCGCTGATATCAAAATCAATAGAATTACGCTTACAATAGGCATCTATCAATTTCATGGTCTTCAAATTAGGTTTTGCCTTGCCGGTTTCCCACCGATTAACGGTCGCAAAAGAAACCCCGATCTCTTTAGCAAAGTCTTCCTGTGTTAAAAACGCTTTTCTACGAATACGCTTTATATCTTCTGAAAATCTCATACGCAGTACCTCTTTCAACAAAATAAACCACATGAAAACAATTTATATTATTGCATATAACTGTCATTTGTGCAACATTTATATAACATTTTACTGTATTTCCCGACGGTTTACGGCAAACCCGAAGCTTACAGGGATTATAGGGATAATTGAGACGGTGTCCTGTTTAAACGTATCGAATTCGATACGTTTAAAATTGGGATTGTGTAGTGCCTCCCATAGTCCTAAAAACTCTACAATATCGCGACCGCGCAGCCAGTTATGAATCGTAACTCTTGGGTCGATACTTCTGTACCGTGCGATATCTGTCAGCGATACATACTCATTTTCAAAATCTGTTGTGTAAATGTTGATATCAATCCCTTTTGCATGAATTGTCTCCTTAATGGGTTTCTTCATGTTTTTCACCTCTCAAGCTGGCATATGATTTCATTTTGTTCCTCTGTCTTCTTTTCCAATACGTCATCTATTCCTCCACTTTAGGGGGGCGCACATGAAATTATTCGTGCTGCATGATACTCCCGATTTTATTATAAGATCACCATTGTATGCGGATTATCTTCAAATGGCAAGAAAAGATGTGTTTGAATAAAGGTTTCCCCGACTCATCAATCACCAGTGCTTATTATTTCTCTTCCTCATAGGGCAGGATCAGCCAGTCGCCGGATTCCGTCACTCTGTAATATTGATCCGTATCCGTATCCACCTTCAGCACGGGAATCCTGCCACTTTTGAGAACCGTGCCGTCTATGTAATAGTGGCTTGCCCCGTCATAATAGATGTCATGATAGCAGGGATCTCCCGAGATCTCGGCGGTGCCCACATGCCCCGCCACCACCTTCATTTCGAGGCCTTCGATCTGCCCTGTCTCCGCAGGATATTTGCCGGTAAATATCTCCTCTCCTGTTCCCCACTCCCACAGGTCGCCAGCCTCCTCGTCAATGCCCGCGTGGACGAAGATGGTATTTCCTTCTGTGTAATAGCAAGGCAGATTTTCCATCCAGCGGATGTACTTGTCGTCCTCTCCATCGTCGTCCCCACCGTTGTCATCCTTCCAGATTGTCTTAATCAGGTAATCGATACTGGAATCCCCCTGCAGGACAAATTCCTCATGGTTTCCCATGAGCGCCACGACTTTATCCGTACCGTACCGATGCTGGAGCGCCATGACCCTGTCCAGCACACCCCTGTTGTCCGCGCCGCCGTGGATATAATCCCCGAGGAGAATCAGTCTGACATCATCTTCCGCCAGATGCTCCTCTACCAGCGACAGCGCTTCCTCAAACTCTCCAAAACAACCGTGAATATCGGACATACAATATAATTTCATGCGAAACCTCCTTTTTCTAACAGAATAACCGACAGACGATTCCCCGCTCCAAAAACAATCGGTTATAAACGCCCTTTCCCTTCCAGACCGGCAACGGCTTGATATTAAAAGATATCATGCTCCTTATCGCCGCCCACATAATCAATTTTAAGCCATCTGTCATCTCCTCTTCCATAGACGAAAAAAGAATCCCCAACATTGGCAATCAAAACATATCTGTCTCTTACGATCTCTGTAAGTGTCCGAGGTTCGTAATCCATATGCGGCAGCATACAGCCCACGTTGTAGGCTCGAATCGGCTGCCCATTCGGGATGTGCAAAGGTTCTGATAGCGAAGATCCGTTGTGTCATCGTGATTGCCCCGGATCAGGATCTTATGCCCTTTCAGAGTGGAAACCAATGCGATCAACTCCTCCTGTCTGCCCCGCAGAGATACATCACCTAAGATGTAGACCCTATCCCCGTTAGTGATCTTCCGGTTCCAGCGGCTTTTCATATCCTCGTGCATTTCCTCCAGAATCCCCCTTGCATCCAACAGACAGGCCAATACCGCCTCAAAGCTGTGCACATGATCCTCCTGGCCGTTTCTCTTAAAATGATAGATCAGCCCTGTGCCGGAAAATTCAGCCGCTACATAATCCAGAGGGCCGTATTCAAAACCATGGCCTGTCTGTACGCACCAGTTCCCGCTTTCCGGATCGTATACGGGTAGGTAACATCCAAGATATTTCTGCTCCAAGGCCTCCTGCGATCCGTCCGCATATTCCGGCTTCCTTGCGCTCCCATCGTCAGTCGGCGCGTCCGGTCTTTGATCCGGGGAATATTTTTTGTCATAATATTTCCTTGTATAAACGTTGACCAGATAATCAAGGTATACCTGCCGTTCATCCTTCTCCTGCAGTTTCATCCGTTCGATATAGATGGGATTGATATATATCCGCCATCTCCGCGCGGTTCAAGCCCCGAAACTTCTCCATCGTGCTCTGTCCGTCGTCCTGCATCCAAAGGCTCATATCCAGCATGTCCTCCCCTGTCAGGTAGCTGTCACAATTTTCTTCCGTAATCTCCACCGCAAATTTTCTCATGATAGAATACATTGCCAAGTCGTGATTTCCCAGAATAAAAATGACGTTTGGACGCTTCTGAAAAATGAAGCTTCTTAAGCAGCGCCCGGTACGGATCGTAGCAGCCATGGATGTCGGGAACAATATATCTCATAAAAATCCCATCTTCCTCTCCCGCGTTTTCCCGATCTCCGGCTCCGTTATGTCGCTCACTTCGATCGTTGTCAGCAGCTTTTCCGTAAGCAAGGAGTCGTCTGTCTGCTGTACACGCACCGCCAGATTCATCTCTGCCTCCTCCAGCATTTTGCGCACAAAACGCCCG